>NZ_JANSIN010000003.1:0-115498 GCF_047462115.1 Synechococcus sp. R50.1
TCTTACTACCAATTTTCTGCTTTGCTTTGGCTACCATGTTGGCAGACTCGAAAGTAAACAGAAAGATCAACTGGTAGCAATCCGTACTGAACATATTATACATTATTTTCAGTATAGTTGAGCTTATTATTGACTAGAGTCATGCTCCTGCTAGGGTTGCTCGATATGGGAGCGGGGCTCCAGGTGGATGAGGATCCGCGCCGGCCCGTAGCGCCCTTGCAGGAGGTGTTCGACTTCCTCAGTGAGGCGGTGGGCGGACTCGATATCCTGCGGCTCCACCACCAGGTGCATCTCGATAAAGACCATTTCCCCTGGGATCCCGCGGGAAGTGATGTCATGACAGTCAAGCACGCCTGGCACGCTCAGGATCAGATCCCGCAGGGCCTCGGCAGGGATCGCCACCCGGTCGGTGAGGTAGGGAAGATTCTCCTGCAGCACTTCCCAGCCGCTTCGGAGCACCAGCAGCGCCACCGGCAAAGCCAGGGCTTGATCCAACCAAGGGATCCCCCAGTAATGCACGCCGGCCAACCCCAGCAACACCGTCAGCGTCACCCCAACGTCGCTGAGGGTATGGCGCGCATCGGCCAACAGCAGCGAGCTGGACAGAGCTTTGCCCCAGCGGTGCTCGTAGAGGGTGACAAAGACGTTAATGCCCAGCACGCCCACCATCATCCCCAAGGTCAGCTCATCGATCTGCAGGTGGGGCTGGGGCTCCCAAAACCGCTCCACGGCTGTGCGCAGGATCTCCAGGCTGGCCATCCCCAAAAAGGCGGCGATCCCCAGCGCTCCAATGGCTTCAAACTTGCGATGGCCGTAGGGATGGTCGTCATCGGGCTCTGGCGAAGAAAAGCGCATGGCCACCAAGCCCAAAATGTTGCTGGCGCTGTCGGTGGAGCTGTGCAGGGCATCGGCAATGAGGCTTAGGGATCCCGTCGTCAGCCCCAGGATTAACTTGATCAGAAACACCAGGACATTTAGCCCTAGCGTGACGTACAGCACCCTCTGCACTTGGCGCTGACGGCGGCTGGCTATGGCAGCAGAATCCAGAAAGCTCACTGCAGCTCGGGCGGGGATCCACAGATATCCTGCTTTATTCTGTCACCGACCTCAATAGGGGTAAGGGAGGGTACCCTAAAAGCAAGCTGCTAAGGCTTAGTCAAGTGGCCGCCGATTGGGGAGCGAACTCTGAGTATGCACGTTGCTGTGGTAGGCGCTGGCTATGTGGGCCTGGTAACAGGGGCTTGCCTGGCTCACCTAGGAAATAGCGTTATCTGTGTGGACAACAACCCCGCCAAGATTGAAGGGCTGCAGCGGGGTCGCCTGCCCATCTACGAGCCCGGCCTGGAAGAGCTGGTGCGGGAGGGAACTGCGGCGGGTCGGCTGCACTTTAGCACCGATCTGGGCTCTGGGATCCAGGCCAGCGAGGTGGTGTTTATTGCCGTGGGCACCCCGGCCCTGCCCAGCGGGGATCCCGATCTGCGCTACGTGGAAGCAGTGGCGCGGGAAATTGGCCAGCATCTGGACGAGCACTATCGGGTCATTGTCAACAAATCCACTGTGCCCATTGGCTCTGGGGACTGGGTGCGCATGCTCATTTTGGACGGGGCCGCCGAAGCCGCCAAGCAGCGGCTGAGCAGCCGAGAAGTGGGGAGGGATCCTGAGGCCAGATCCCTGACCTTGGAGCTCTCGCCTTGGACGCCGCAGTTTGACGTGGTGAGCAACCCCGAGTTCCTACGGGAGGGCAGTGCCATCCAAGATACCTTCTACCCGGATCGCATTGTGATTGGCTCTAACAGCCCCCGCGCCATTGAAATCATGCGGCAGCTGTATGAACCCATCCTCAACCGCCAGCAGGGCCTGCAAGGGGATCCCGTGCCTTTGCTGGTGACCGACCTGGCTTCTGCCGAAATGATCAAGTATGCCGCCAACGCCTTCCTGGCCACCAAGATTAGCTTCATCAACGAAATGGCCAACATCTGCGAGCGCACCGGCGCCGACATCACCCAGGTGGCAGAAGGGATCGGCCTAGATAGGCGCATTGGCCGCGCCTTTCTCAACGCCGGCATAGGGTGGGGCGGAAGCTGCTTCCCCAAAGATCTGGCGGCTCTTATCCAAACCGCTGCTGACTATGGCTATGAGGCCAAGCTGTTGCAGGCCACGGTGGAGGTCAACCGAGAACAGCGGCAGCGCCTGGTGGAAAAGCTGCAGCAAGCCCTCAAGGTGCTCAAGGGAAAAACCATTGGCCTACTGGGTCTGACGTTTAAACCCCACACCGACGACCTGCGGGATGCCCCTTCCCTGACCTTAATCGAGCAGCTCCACCGCCTTGGGGCCAAGGTCAAGGCATATGATCCGATTGTATCCGCCTCGGGGATGCGGGAGGGGTTGGCCCATGTGGTGGTGGAAACGGATGTGTTCCGGCTGGCCCAGGACTGCGATGCCCTGGTGCTGGTGACGGAGTGGCCGGAGTTTTTGTCGCTGGATTACCGACGGATTGCAGAGCTCATGCGGCGGCCCTTGCTCATCGATGGCCGTAACTGTCTGGATCGGGAGGCGGTGCAGCAGGCGGGCATAACCCTCATCGGAGTGGGCTGGTAGGCGCTGAGAAACAAGGGGAATTCATGAAAATCTTGGTTACAGGTGGCCTGGGATTTATCGGATCCCACTTGGTAACCCGCCTTCTGCAAGAAGGCCACTGGGTCATTTGCCTGGACAATGGCTCCACAGGCCGGCAGCTCAATGTCCAGGCCCATCTGGACAACCCCGCCTTTCAGCTCATCTGGCACGACGTGGCGGATCCCTTGCCGCCCGCTTTGGCAGAGGCTGGGATCCAGCAGATCTACCACCTGGCCTGCCCCGCTTCTCCCCCCCACTACCAAGCGGATCCCATCCGCACCATCCGCACCAGCGTCTGGGGCACCTATCACCTGCTGCAACTGGCCCAGAAAACAGGGGCTAGGTTCCTGCTGGCCTCCACCTCAGAAGTGTACGGGGATCCCCAAGTGCATCCCCAACCGGAAGACTACTGGGGCCACGTCAACCCCATCGGCCCGCGGGCCTGCTACGACGAATCCAAGCGCTTGGCGGAAACCCTCACCTTCGACTGGCAGCGGCAATACCAGACGGAGATCCGGGTGGCCCGCATCTTCAACACCTACGGCCCCGCCATGCGGGAGGACGATGGCCGCGTGGTGAGCAACTTTATCGTCCAGGCCCTGCGCGGGGATCCCCTGACGGTCTATGGGGATGGATCCCAGACCCGCAGCTTTTGCTACATCTCCGACCTGGTGGAAGGCTTGATCCGGCTGATGAACAGCCCCTACCCTGGCCCCTTTAACTTGGGCAACCCAGAGGAGTTCACGATCCTGGAGCTGGCCCAGCAGGTGCTCGCCCTCACCGGCAGCCCTTCTCCCATCGTTTACCGGCCTCTGCCGACGGACGATCCCAGACAACGGCAGCCGGATATTGGCAAAGCCCGCGCCCTCTTGGGTTGGGAGCCTCGGATCCCTTTGCAGGTTGGGCTGCAACAGACCATCCCTTACTTTCGTCAGCGGCTGGAGCTGGACTAATCATCAGGTGCTCCCGACAACCCCAACCCGTTTGAGAACCATTTTCGCCTCAGCTCGATTGACCTGGGTGAATGGCTGCCAGCGGCTCCAGTTGGCGGGCTTGCTGTTGTAGCCGACTCACCAACTGCCGACATACCACTTCGCACAGCTCAAAGCACATGGGATCCGCAATTTGGTAATAAACACTCACCCCCTTGGGCTGACGGCTGACGATCCCTGCCTGCGCCAAGATTTTCAGGTGCTTGGAAACATTGGCCTGGCCCATGCCGGTGGCTTCCAGAATCTGGGTTACATTCTTCGGCCCAGAGCGCAGCTCACACAGGATCTGCAGCCGGCTGGGTTCCGCCAAAACCTTGAAGTACTCCGCCACGCTGTTGAGAACCTGCGGCGTCAGGATTGTGCGACACTCATTCACATCCGCTCTGCTCACCGACTTTTCCCCAATCAACAAACCTGCTTGCGCCGTCCATGCAACTTGATTTTAACACTAGATAGTTATATAGTGTTCCTAGAAAGTCCAAGTTCACGTCGGGCTTTCGATACCAGACAGGAGGGCACTATGCTATTTCGCCAACTGTTCGACGCAGAAACAAGCACCTACACCTATTTAATCGCGGATCCGGCAACTCGCGAGGCCGCCCTGGTGGATCCAGTGCTGGAGCAGGTGGAGCGGGATTTGAAGCTGATTCGGGAATTGGGTCTAACCTTGAAGTACTGCCTGGAAACCCACGTTCACGCGGATCACATTACGGGAACCGGGAAGCTGCGGGAACTGACCGGTTGCCAAGGGGTGGTGCCAGTACAGGCCAAGGCTCAATGTGCAGATCGTTTCATCGGTCATGGGGAAACGCTGCAAGTGGGATCCGTCGTCATTGAAGCCATCGCTACCCTGGGCCACACCGACAGCCACATGACCTACCGCGTGAATGGGGATCGCGTCCTTACCGGAGATGCCCTGCTGATCCGCGGCTGTGGGCGCACGGATTTCCAAAGCGGGGATCCCGGCCTGATGTACGACCATGTTACCCAGCACTTGTTTACGCTGCCCGACGAGACTTTGGTCTACCCCGGCCACGACTATCGCGGGCACACCGTCTCCACCATTGGCGAGGAGAAGCGCTGGAACCCGCGCTTTGTGGATCTGGAAACGGGCAACCTGCGTTCCCGTGAGAGCTTCATTGCCCTGATGAACAGCCTCAACCTGCCCCAGCCCAAGAAGATCCAGGAAGCGGTGCCGGCCAACGAGCAGTGCGGCCAAGTGGCAGCAGCGGTTTAATTCCTTCTGGGCAGCGAGGTGCAGGGTAAGCCCCCGCCGGCTGGGGAGCCCATGTGAAACTCCGATGGTGAGGGCCCGCTGCTCTGGGTAACCTTCTCTCAATTGGCTTGCCAGAAATGGAGAGTTTGAGCGTGGATCGAGAAAGTCTCTATGAGAGCGATTTCTACGCTTGGATCCAGCAACAAGCTCAATTTCTGCGGGATCGGGCCTGGGAGAAGCTGGATCTGCCCAATTTAGTCGAGGAGATTGAATCGTTGGGCAGGCAACAGCGGCAGGAACTGCGAAACCGACTTGCAGTTTTGGTTGGGCATCTCCTCAAGTGGGAGTACCAGCCAGAGGGGAGATCCGCAAGCTGGCTCCTCACCCTCCAGCTGCAGCGGCAGGAAGTTCTGGAGCTTCTTGAAGAAAGCCCAAGTCTCAAGCCCTATTTGCCAGAGGCCATCTCCAAGTCTTACTTGGGGGCGCTGAAGCTGGCCCTGGAGGAGACCAAGCTGCCCAGAAAGATTTTCCCCAAAACCTGCCCTTATTCCTCAGAGCAAATCCTGGATAGCCGGTTTTACCCCGGTGAGCCCAGTCATTTGCTTGAGGAGGGGGATTAATCCCAAAAATCGCTGCATTTTGCATTTTAGACAACGCCAAAAGCAAGGAGACAACCATGACCGTAACCCAGCAAAACCCCACGCCTTCTCAGGAACGGGATCCCCGTATCAAGGAGATCGATGCCCTGACCTTAAAACAGTGGCTGGATCAGGGGCGAGTCCAGCTCATTGATGTGCGGGAGCCGGGAGAATATGCCGATGAGCGGATCCCGGGGGCCATCAACATGCCCCTATCTACCTTTGACCCGGCCAAAGTGCCTGCTTCCACGCCAGAGAAGCCGGTGGTGTTGCACTGCCGCATGGGCAGCCGCTCCATCCGCGCCGGTTGTCAGTTGCTAGACCGCGGCTGGCCGGAGGTGATTAGCCTCAAGGGCGGGATCGAGGCTTGGAAAGCGGCTAAGCTGCCCGTTACCCGCACCCAAAATGCGCCCATCTCCATCATGCGGCAGGTGCAGATTGCAGCGGGATCCCTGGTGCTCACGGGAACTCTTTTGGGGGCGTTTGTCAACTCCTGGTGGCTGCTGCTGAGTGGCTTTGTGGGCGCTGGGCTGGTGTTTGCGGGTGTAACCAACACCTGTGGCATGGCTCTGCTCTTGGCTCGCATGCCCTGGAACCGAGGTCAGTCTCTATGAACGGGATCCCTTCTGCTTCCTCTTCGGGGCAAGGGATCCTGGCGCGGTACCTGCCCTTTGCTAAGGAGTCCCTTTGGGTCTTCCACTATCAACGATCAGATTTGCCGGGAGATCTGATCGCCGGCCTTGTGGTGGCCATTCTGTTGGTGCCCCAGAGCATGGCCTATGCCCTGTTGGCCGGGTTGCCCCCCCAAGTGGGCCTGTACGCCAGTATTTTGCCGGTGATCGTCTATGGACTACTGGGATCCAGCCGCGCCTTGGCGGTAGGGCCGGTGGCCATCATCTCCCTCTTGGTGGCGGCAGGGTTAGAGCCGCTGGCCGGTCGCGTCAGCGGGACGGAGTCCTTGCCGGGCAGCCCAGAGTACGGGCAGTTGGCTTTAGGCCTGGCCTTGGAAGTGGGTTTGATTCAAGGGGCGATGGGGTTGTTGCGGCTGGGGTTTTTGGCCAATTTCTTAAGCCACACGGTGGTGACTGCCTTTGGCAGCGCGGCGGCCTTGATCATCGGCTTCAGCCAGCTCCGCCACCTCCTGGGGGTCAAGATCGCCAATACGGAGTCCTTCTTGCTGTTGGTGCAGCGGCTGTGGCAAAGCCTGGACAAGGTGAACTGGGTAACCTTTGGCTTGGGGCTGCTGGCCATATCCCTGCTGGTGTACGCTCAGCGAAAGTTGCCCCACCAACTGCGGCGTTGGGGTGTGCCTCCAGGTTGGGCCTTGATTTTGACCAAGGGGGCACCGCTAGCGGCTGTGCTCGTGACCAGCCTGTTGGTCTGGGGCCTAAACCTCTCGGAGAGGGCAGGGGTATCCGTTGTTGGCTCCATTCCTTCCGGGTTGCCCCCCTTGGGCTTTCCCTCGTTGAGCTGGGGACAGTGGACAGCGCTTCTGCCCACCGCCTTGGCCATTAGCTTGGTGGGCTTCACGGAGAGCTATGCCGTGGGGCAGTCCTTGGCCAGCCAGCGGCGGCAGAAGGTGGATCCCAACCAAGATCTGGTGGCTTTGGGGGCAGCCAACTTGGCAGCAGCCTGCAGTGGCGGCTATCCGGTAACGGGAGGCATCAGCCGGTCGGTGGTGAACTTTCAAGCAGGCGCCAACAGTGGCCTGGCCTCCCTAATCACCGGCCTGTTGGTGGCTTTGACGGTCATCTGGCTGATGCCCCTGTTCACCTTCTTGCCCCAGACCACCCTGGCGGCCATTGTTCTGGTGGCGGTGCTGGCCCTGGTGGATTTTCACCCCCTGCTGCAAAGCTGGCGCTACGACCGTGGCGATGCCCTGGTTTGGTTGGTAACCTTTGCCAGTGTGCTGGGGATCGGAGTGGAGCAGGGGATCGGAATAGGGGTGTTAGTCTCCATCCTGCTCTTTCTTTGGCGGGCTAGCCGTCCTCACATTGCCATCGTGGGTCAGGTGCCCGGTACGGAGCACTACCGCAACGTGCAGCGCCATGAGGTGATTACCAATCCCCGTATCTTGGCAGTGCGGGTGGACGAGAGCCTGTTTTTTGCCAACGCAGCCTACTTGCAGGAGTATCTACTGCGGGAGGTGGCGGCGCGGCCAGAAGTAGAGCAGGTGCTGCTCGTTGCCAGCGCCATCAACTTCATCGACGGCAGCGCTTTGGAAGTGCTGACCCAGTTGGTGGAACGTTTGCAGCAGGCAGGGGTGGGCTTTGCCATGGCCGAGGTGAAGGGGCCGGTAATGGATCGCCTCCAAAAGGCTGGGTTTGTGGAGAAAGTGGGCGCTGAGCGCTTCTTCCTCTCCACTCACCAGGCGATGCAAGCCCTCGGATCCCAGCAGAGCCTCAGTCAGGTGTCATCTTCCTGATCAGCACAAGGGGGGTTTGTTCAGCGGCATTGCCGGCGGGGTTCTTGCCCAGGGCTTGCTCCACCAGCTCCCGCTCTACGCCGGGGCTGGCTGCCAGGATCTTGACCTGCCCCAGATCGTTGGCATCCACGATGGCCACTTCGTAGCCCGTCTGCCGATGCAGATCCCCCACCAACTTGGCCGGATCCCGCGGCCCCAGCACGATGAACTGGTCATAGGGAGGCAAAGTGCCAGTAACGTCGTCGATGAGGTCGGCCTGATCTCCCGCCAGGGCATAAAACACCCCAGAGATCCCCAGCAGTTTGGCCAGGGATCCCACCACAAAAGCCCACACCACCCGCCAGGCCCCGGAGCAGTCGATCAAAGTCTGCATCCCGTAGCAGCTTGAAAGACTGGTCTTGGAGGGGAAGAAGTAGCACAGGGTGCGGGCCAGCCAGCCGGGTTGGACTTGGAGAGGATGGCGAAAGTTGCCCTGCACAATGGCCACGGCACTCTCGGAAATAGCCACCACATCCCCAGGCTGGACGTGAGGGCTCACGTACCGCTGCAGCACCTCGGCCAAGTCATCGCTGGGGGTCAGTAGGTGGGTGGGAACAGGGGCCCAAAGGAGGGATCCCTGCTGCTGCCAGTTCAGCTCTGGCAAGGGATCCACCTCTTGCAACGGCAGGATGAGGTGGCTGGTCTTGAGGGTGCGCCGCTGCCGCCCGTACTGGATGTAGTCCAACTCCAGCCAGGCAGAGCGCAAATGGGCCAGCCCTTCCCCCTTCAGCTCGATCTCAACCTCTAGGCCAGTCTGGTTCTGGGGGGTGATGATGTAGGCCTGCCAGTAGTTGTCTTGGCGGGGGGGAAGATCCGGATGGCGAGAGCGCAGGCGTAGGCGGGTGTGAATGCCTTCTAGGGATCCGGCGCTGAGCAAATGCAGTCGCGGCTCCACCTGGGCCAAGGTGACTTCCAAAAGGGGGTTGAGGTTGCGAGCCACAAACTCCGCTTGAATGACCCAGTGCTCGGGGGTGTGGCGGCTGATGCGCCAGCCTTGGGGCTCCACCACCAGGTGATCGGCGGGGCGGGTCTTGAGCCAGTAGAGCAAGCTGCCCAAACTCAGCAGCAACCCGGCCACTACCTGAGCCCAGCCCCAGGGATCCCAAAGCCAACGCCAAGCCCCCCATAGGCTGAGTCCTACCCCAGCCAGCACTGCAGCCAACACGCCACGATTCACCATGCTGCTACTTGTTGCCATCGGGATCCCACTCCTCAAAAAAAGACAAGTGCTTAAGCCCTGCTAAAGTCTGCCCCTTTGTCCACCACAACACCCTAGACTACGGGTACGCTCTAGCTCTTCTCCTGAACCCTAGCCATCCTACCGGGAAACCGAAGCAGGCTGCGGCGAGATCTCCACACCAATTTTTAATCTCAAACAGTTAGCTTACAAATAGATTTCATCTCAGGCTTTTCAGAACACTCTGGGAGTTTCCTATGGCGCACAAACAGCAATTCAAAAGCTTTGACGACATGATTCAGGGATCCAAAACCCCGATCCTGGTGGATTTTTATGCTTCCTGGTGCGGCCCTTGTCAGGTTATGGCGCAAGTGTTGGAGCAGGTAAAACCTCAGGTGGGGGATGCGGTTACTTTTGTGAAGGTTGACACCGAAAAGTACCCAACCATCGCTGCTCGCTGGGGCATTCAAGCGGTGCCAACGCTGATCCTCTTCAAAGATGGGAAGCCGATTGACCGCATTGAGGGGCTGTTGCAGCCGCGGGCACTGTTGGAGCGGTTGCGGGCGCAGGTTAACTAAACCTGTAAGCTAGGTGAACTTTTCTGGATCCCCCGTGCAACTGCCGCTTCTGCAGGTTCACCTGCCGGGTGAAGTGCCCTACCGCACTGCCTGGGCTTGGCAGCAGGCAAGACTGGCCCATATGATCCGGGATCCCCAGTTGCCGGACGGATTACTGCTGCTCACCCATCCTGCGGTTTACACCTTGGGGGCAGGAGCCGATCCCAAGTTTCTCAAGAGCCTTTCTCAGCCGATAGGATCCCCGGCTATCCACCCGGAATCTCCTTCTGAACAAGAGCCGGAAATCCTGCGGGTGGAGCGCGGCGGCGAAGTGACCTACCATGGGCCGGGGCAGTGGGTGGGCTATGCGATGCTGAACCTAAAGCGCCACCGTCTGGATCTCCACTGGTACCTGCGCCAACTGGAGCAGGTGCTTATTGAAACTGTGGCCCACTTTGGCCTGCGGGGGGAGCGGATCCCTGGCCTCACAGGGGTTTGGGTGGAGGGGCGCAAAGTGGCGGCCATCGGCATCAAGGTTTCCCGCTGGGTGACCTACCATGGCTTTGCCTTGAATGTCTGCCCCGATCTGTCGGCCTTTGAGGCGATTGTGCCCTGTGGGATCCCTGATCGCCCGGTGGGATCCCTGGTTCAGTTTTGTCCCCGAGTAACGATGGCGGCAGTGGCCCCGGTGGTGGTGAAGTCCTTTTGTCAGGTCTTTGGGCTGCAAGCTCAGGAAGTTTCCTTATCAGAGTGGTTGGGAGAACGCAAGTCTCTAAAGACTCAAGGCTAATCCACCCCCAACTGGCGCAGCAGTTGCTGCAGGGTGGCCTGGTCGGCAAAGTTGCCACTCTTGGAGAAGAGAGCCAACGCCTGGCGAAAGTCAGCCATCGCCGCTTCTCGATCCCCCAACTGAAGATAGGCCACCCCGCGGCTAAAGTAGGCTTCTGGGATCCCTGCATTCAACTGAATGGCCCGCTCCGCATCGGCCAGAGCTTCTTCCGGCTGGCGCAACTGGTTGTAGACGTAGCTGCGGTTCACATAGGCCGGCGCATAGGTGGGATCCAACTGCACCGCCCGATCCAGATCCGCCAGGGCAGCCACGGGATCCCCCCGCAGCAACTTGAGGGATCCCTGCCAGTTGAACTCGGAAGCGGTGTTTGGGGCCGAGGTCTTCTCAGGAGGAGGTGGGAAGGCAGGCAAAGAGATGGCAGGGGCAGGAGCGAGGAATGCTGCCAAGAAACCTATCAGAGCTATCCTTCCCCATCGACACTTGATTGTGCTCCGCACCGCTAATGACGTCCTCTTCGGATCCCGAACTAGTTCAATATAGACCGTCGGCGAGAGGGGCAACCCCCTGCACTTAACTTGCAAGGGGTGCGGGGAGCTACAAGTTCCGCGCTCTGGCGGGAAAGTCAGGGTCGAGATACCGACTCCTCTGCCAAGTCGTTCTGTGACGCGGGGCAGGAATGCCCAATGGCAAGGTTGGGAGGCCCAAGCTCTATTGGCTAGAGTGAGGGCGGGGGGATGTTACAAGGAAAGCTTCTGGAATAGATGAGCCACCGGCAGGGCAAATCCTGGAATAACCTCTTCACCTTCTAGAAGATCAACCGATTTCAGGAGGCGGTCAGGCTCTTGAGAGCTGCGATACACCAGGACGTAGTGCTCGCTGGGGTGAACCAGCCAAACCAGGCGGCTGCCATTTTCAAAGTACTCCACCAGCTTGTCATGAATTTCTTCAACCGTATTGCGGGGGGAAAGCACTTCAACAGCCAGATCTGGAGCGCCTTCCAAAAATCCTGTGGGCAGTTCAGCCATGCCCTGCAAGCGTTCTTTAGCAAAAAAAGAGATGTCAGGGGAGCGCCAATTTCCACTCTTCATCTTAAAAGCAGTGCTGGAATCTAAAACGATCCCCAGCTTGTTGGACAAAACGTAGGGGGTCAAAGCTGCCAATAGGAGGCTGCAGACATAACCATGGAGTGCCCCCGCGCTTCCCATATCAATTGGCTTCCCATCAACAATCTCGTAGCGATGTCCCTCCCTGGACAACGCCATGAATTCTTCGGCTGTCCAAGCTCTTTTTCCCTGAGTTGGCACAGCTCCGACGGTCATCTGCAAACTCCTTGCTGCTCCTTCGACACCGCAAGCCAAGCCCGCAGGGATCCCCCAGCGGCTTTTCCTCGAGGGGGGACGCCAAAGGCTAAAATAGCCTAGCTCATCCTACTGTACCGACGGAAAAGGCACCTTGATCGAGCGCTACACTCTGCCCGAAATGGGCCAGATTTGGTCCACTGCCCACAAGCTCCAGACCTGGCTGCAGGTGGAGCTGGCTGTCTGTGAAGCGCAAGCGGAGCTGGGGCGGATCCCGCAAGAAGCCCTGCAGGAGATCAGAGCCAAAGCCGCCTTTGACCCGGCGCGGGTTTTGGAAATTGAGGCGGAAGTGAAGCACGATATTATTGCCTTCTTAACCAACCTCAACGAGCACGTGGGCGAGGCAGGGCGCTACATCCACCTGGGCCTGACCAGCTCGGACGTGTTGGATACCGCTCTGGCCGTGCAGCTTGTGGCCTCGGTGGAGATCTTGCAAGCTCGCCTGGCCGACCTCATCGCTGCTATCCGCGACCAAGCTCGGCAGCACCGCTACACCCTCATGATCGGCCGCACCCACGGTGTTCACGCCGAGCCGATTACCTTTGGCTTTAAGCTGGCAGGGTGGCTGGCCGAGTGCCTGCGCCACCAAGAGCGCCTAGCTCGCCTGCGGGAAGTGGTGGCGGTGGGCAAGATCTCTGGCGCCGTGGGCACCTACGCCAACGTGCCTCCCCAGGTGGAGCAGTTGGCCTGCGCTCGCCTGGGCCTGAAGCCCGATACAGCCTCGACACAGGTAATCTCGCGGGATCGCCACGCTGAATACGTGCAAACCTTGGCTCTGATTGGCTCTTCCCTAGAGCGCTTTGCTACTGAAATCCGCCACCTGCAGCGAACAGAGGTACTGGAGGCTGAGGAGTACTTTGCCCCCGGCCAAAAGGGATCCTCTGCCATGCCCCACAAGCGCAACCCCATCAAATCTGAACAGCTAACCGGGATTTCCCGCCTCCTGCGCGGGTATGCCGTCTCGGCCCTAGAAAACATTCCCCTTTGGCATGAGCGGGACATCTCCCACAGCTCGGTGGAGCGGGTTATCCTGCCCGATGCCTCCATTCTCTGCCACTACCTGCTGGTGAACATGGCCGACCTGGTGCGCCACCTGCAGGTTCACACCGGCAACATGGAGCGCAACCTCAACCTCTACGGCGGCGTCATCTTCAGCCAGCAGGTGCTGCTGGCTTTGGTGGAGAAGGGCCTTAGCCGCGAGGAAGCCTACCGCCTGGTGCAGGAAAATGCTCACCGCGCCTGGAACCAGCCCGGCGGGGATTTCCGCGCCAATCTGCTGGCGGATCCCCGGGTGATGGCTCACCTGAGCGAGGCAGAACTGCAGGACTGCTTTGATCCCCAGCGCCACCTAACTCACCTAGACGAGATCTTTGCCCGCCTGGGCATTTGAGGATCCCCTATGGTTTGGCAGCGGCAGCACGTCTTGGGCTTGGCGGATTTTACTCCCGAAGAATACCAGATGGTTTTGCAGACCAGCGCCAGTTTCCAGGAGGTGTTGACGCGGCGGTTGCCCAAGGTGCCCACCTTGCAGGGGAAGGTGGTGGTGACGCTGTTCTTCGAGCCTTCCACCCGCACCCGTACCAGTTTTGAGCTGGCGGCCAAGCGCCTTTCGGCCGATGTGCTCAACTTTTCCCCAGGCACCTCTTCCTTGAGCAAAGGGGAGACGCTCTTGGATACGGCCCGCACCTTTCTGGCCATGGGATCCGATCTCTTGATCGTTCGCCATGCCCAGGCAGGGGTGCCGCAGCAGTTGGCTGCCGAGATCGACCGCCGTGGATCCCCTGTGGGCGTTCTCAATGCCGGGGATGGACTGCACGAACATCCCACTCAAGGCCTGCTGGATTTGTTTACCCTCTGCAGCCATCTGGATCCCCGGCGTCCCCGTCTGGAGTTGCTGCAAGGGATCAAAATTGCCATTGTCGGCGATATTCTCCACTCGCGGGTGGCCCGCTCCGATATCTATGCCTTGGTGGCTGCCGGAGCTGAGGTTCACTTAGCCGGCCCTCCCACCCTGTTGCCCAAGGATTTTGCCCAGTTTGTGCCCGGCCATACGCTCCCTATCCATTGGCAGCTAGAGCCTGCCCTAGAAGGGGCGCGTTTTGTTATCACCCTACGCCTGCAACAGGAGCGCATGGGCGAGTTCCTTCTCCCCAGCCTGCAGGAATACCACCATTTCTTCGGCCTCACGCGGCAGCGGCTGCGCCTGTGCCACCCAGAGGTGAGGGTTTTACACCCCGGCCCGGTCAATCGCGGTGTGGAACTCAGCTCCGAGGTGATGGAGGATCCCGGCTTGAACCTGATTGAGCAGCAGGTCACCCACGGCGTGGCGGTGCGTATGGCTCTGCTGTACCTCATGGGGGGCGGGCGGATCCCAGCTTAGAGCCCAGATCTTTCTCTGCTCGGGGAACATGTAGAGCTGCCCCACGTCTAGAAGGTTGGAGTCTATCTTCTAACCAATTCTCTCTGCCAAAAGCCGAAAGAATCTCTGGGCGGGGCTTTTCCCGCCCTGCTGAAATCATGTCCAAGCTTGCCGAGAGGTGAGCAACATCTTTGTCTCAAATTTTACACATCTTGGATCTGGATCGAGTTTTTTTGCAGCCGTCTAAGCTTAGCTCTTATTCAAGTTGTGTCCGTTTGATTGGTTGTCAAATGAGATAGAAGTTCAGCAGTATAAGCCTTTTCGCGGATCCTGGGCTCCAGGATCCTGATTTTGCTGAAATCCAAACTGGCCAAGACCACCAGATGGAAAATCGAGGTTTGGAAACGAGTCAGTATACTCAAAAAATATCGATTTTTTCTCTTGACTTAACCCAAAGTTAACCTTTAGATATCCCTCTGTTAACTTTGAGGTTATAGGGTTGAAGATGTTGATTCGCCACAGATATTACCTATGCGAACCCTGCTTTCTGCTTTCTCCCTCACCGCTCTAACAGTAGGATTTCTAACAGCGACCTCGGCTCAAGCCCAAACCGTGCAAATCTCCGGGGCGGGCGCGACCTTTGCGGCTCCTTTGCTGCAACGTTGGTTTGACGCCTACAACCGCACCGTAGACCCCGCTGTGCAAGTCAGCTATCAGTCTGTCGGTAGTGGTGCTGGCCTAGAGCAGGTGATCAATGGCACTGTGGACTTCGGCGCTTCCGAGGCGCCTTTCTCCGGTGCTCGCCTGGAAAGCTTCCGAGCTAAATACGGCTATGAGCCCCTACAGTTGCCTCTGGCGGGAGGGTCCATCGAGTTTGCCTATAACCTGCCCGGCATTGAAGGCGGAGAGCTCATCCTGAAGCGGAAAACCTACTGCGGCATCGTGACCGGCGAGATCACTCGCTGGGACGACATTCGCATCAAGGCCGAGAACCCAGGTATAGCAAACAAGCTGCCACCCCTGGACATCACCTGGGTACACCGCTCTGATGGTTCTGGGACTACCTTTGTGTTCACCAACCACATCAGAACTGTTTGCCCTAATTGGACAGCCGGTGCTGGTACTTCTGTCGAGTGGCCTGTTGGCATTGGAGCCCAAGGGAATGAGGGCGTAGCCGCCACCATCAAGCAGGAGCCAGGGGCAATTGGCTACGTGAACCAGTCCTATGCCAAGCTGGAAAAGATGACCACTGCTCGCTTGGAAAACAAAGCGGGCAACATTGTTGGGTTCTCGACTGAGGCAGCTACCTCGGCGCTTGATGCTCCCATTCCTGATGACTTTGCGCTGTTGGTGCCCGACCCTGAAGGGCCAAATGACTACCCAATCGTGGGCTTGTTCTGGGTGATGCTGTACCGCGAGTATCCCGATCAGCAGAAGCTGACCAAGCTGGTGGAGGCTCTGAAGTGGACCCAGGGGCCAGAGGGTCAAGCCATCACCAAGGAGCTGGACTACATCCCTATGCCTGAGGCGGCTATCCAGCGGATCTTTGCAGAGCTGGATGCCATCACCGTTAACCCCAAGGCGGTGCGATGACTGGGTTGCAGCCTGAACTCCACTAGAGTGGAGCTGGTGGCCGGCTGAGGAGGCAGATGAGGCTTTCTCGGTCGGCTGCTGGGCTTACCTTGCACGGTGGGATTTTTAGGAAAGATTTTGAACCGAAGATGATCATGGGAGAGAGGCTATGACTTCAGCGGCTACGGGTTATGGTTCACCACCAAACCCGGATATCGATGTTGACATTGAGAAAAAGGCGAGCCTGTCTCGGGCTGTTGATGTGGGCTTTGTCCGCCTGACGCTGGCCTTGGCAGGGTTTGCCGGCATTATCCTCATCTGGGTGATTCTTCAAACCACCGAAGCGGCTCTGCCGGCGATTCAGCAGTTTGGCTTGGGCTTCCTGGTTACTGCCCGCTGGAACCCGGTGGAAAACATCTACGGGGTGCTACCACAGATTTATGGCAGTTTGGTAACCTCTCTGGTGGCTTTGATTTTTGCCATCCCTCTGGGCATTGGCACTGCCATCTTCCTGACGGAAGGTTTTGCCCCCAAGTGGGTAACGGAGCCGATTGGCTTTGCCGTTGAGCTGATCGTGGCCACTCCCAGTGTGGTGCTGGGGCTGTGGGGGATCTTTGTGCTGATTCCAGCAGTGCGGCCCATCTTTCGAGCCATTAACCAGACGCTGGGTTGGATCCCTTTCTTGGGTGGCCCGGCTCCGCGGGGGCCCAGCTTGTTGATAGTGGCTGTGGTGCTGGGGATCATGATCTCTCCCATCATCATCTCCATTACCCGCAGTACCCTTGAATCTCTGCCACGCAGCCTAAAAGAGGGCGCTTTGGCTCTGGGGGCAACCCGCTGGGAGACCCTCTTAACGGTGATGATCCCTGCCGGCCTGTCGGGCATTGTCAGCTCGATCATGCTGGCGCTGGGGCGGGCCCTGGGAGAGACCATGGTAGCGGCCATGCTTTCCGGCAACGCCAACCGCATCAATATCTCCCTAATGCAGCCGGGATCCACCATTACCGGCTTGATTGCCTCTCAGTTTGGCGAGGCAGGACGCTTGCAGGTTTCGGCTCTCATGTATGCCGGCGTGGTGCTGATGGTGCTGACGTTATTGGTCAACATTGTTGCCGAGATCATCATCCGCAAGTTTCGAAACTTGGAGCAGTAACTTGGGAAGCAGAAAGAAGATAAAGGAGCACTGTTATCATGTCCGACTCAGCACAGCTTGCCCCTGAGAAGGTTGACATCGACATTACTCGTGCCGCCATTGCCCCTGTCCGCAATTACACAGGCATTGTCCTAACCCTGCTGAGTGGCCTCTTTGTGGCGGTGATCATAGCTTCCCTATCTTGGGTGCTGTGGGATGTGGGCAAGGAAGGCATCCAGCGGATAAATTGGGATGTCCTCACCCAGACCCGCTACCCTGCCCCTGGCCTGGCGGAAGGGGGCTTTGGTCACGCAATTGTCGGCAATTTAATGGTGCTGGCTACGGGGGCGGCTTTGAGCTTTCCCTTCGGCATCTTGGCGGCAGTGTACTTGTCTGAATTCGGTCGCGGCACCCGCTTGGCTTATCTGGTTAAGTTTTCCTGCAATGTGCTCACGGGGGTACCGGCCATTCTCTGCGGCCTGTTTGCCTATGCTGTGGTGGTGAGGGGATCCGGCTTTTCGGCTTTCTCGGGAGGGGTGGCTTTTGGCGTGCTGATGCTGCCGATTGTCATCCGCTCCACCGAGGAGGCGTTGCTGCTGGTTTCGCCCGACATGCGCTTGGCTTCCCTTGGCCTGGGCTCAAATCGCTTTCAGACCACAATGCGCGTTGTTTTGCCGGCAGCGGCACCGGCCATCGTAACCGGGCTAATCCTGGCTTTGGCCCGAGCGGCAGGCGAGGCTGCACCTCTGCTCTTTACCGCCTTCAACAACAATTTCTGGTCTACTAATCTCTTTGGCCCGGTGGCTACCTTGCCGGTGATGGTCTACTTTTTCTCCATCATTCCCTACAGGGTGCAGCAGGAGCTGGCTTGGGCGGGCGCTTTGGTTTTGTTAGCCATTGTTTTGGCGGCCAGCTTGACCGCTCGCTTTTTGGTGTACAAGACCAGGAAATAGCCTGAGGATTCTCAACAAAGTCTTGAATCGAACTCTTCGTCGAACTCTAGCTCTTTTTGTGAGTGCTGCCATGCAAACTCAATCTCTTAACCAGACCTCTTACGTTTTCAGGACCGAGAACCTGAATGTCTACTATGGCTCCAATCTGGCGGTAAAAAATGTTACTCTGGACATCCCAGCCCGACAGATTACTGCGTTTATCGGCCCTTCTGGCTGTGGCAAAAGCACGATTCTGCGCTGTTTTAACCGCACCAACGATTTGATCCCCGGTGCTCGTGTAGAGGGCAAGCTCACCTACCACGGCAAGGATCTCTACGCCAAAGAGGTCGATCCGGTGGCGGTGCGGCGGCGTATCGGCATGGTCTTCCAAAAACCCAATCCCTTCCCCAAAAGCATTTACGACAACGTGGCCTACGGCCCGCGGGTGCTGGGGATGAAGGTAGACTTGGACGAGGTGGTGGAAACCTCGCTGAAACGGGCTGCCCTCTGGGATGAAGTCAAAGACAAGTTGAAAGAAAATGGTCAGTCGCTGTCGGGAGGGCAGCAGCAGCGCTTGTGTATTGCCCGCGCTCTGGCGGTACAGCCGGATGTGATTTTGATGGATGAGCCCTGTTCGGCACTGGATCCCATTTCCACCCGCCGTATCGAAGAGCTGATGAAGGAGCTGGAGGAGGAATATACCATCATCATCGTCACCCACAACATGCAGCAGGCCAGCCGCGTCTCGGATATGACGGCTTTCTTCAGTGTGGAGCTGGTGGGATCCAACCGTGTGGGCGAGCTGATTGAATTTGACAGAACTGAAGTCATCTTCAACAGCCCCACCAAGCAAGCCACAAGAGATTATGTGGAGGGCCGCTTCGGCTAATCGACCTGGCCGGACAGGGATCCTTCCCATACTGTTCTCGGCAAACCCTTTTGCAGGCAATTTCTGCCGATGATGGAGTCTGAAGAACCGTTGCACCCAAATACGGATACCTATGATCGTTGCCGCTCCTGACAAGCTGCAGGCTTTGCGTTCTGACTTAGAGGGTATTGAGATCATCACTGATCCGGCTCAGGTGGCCAAGTTGTCGTTGGATTTTTACCACTACAGCCCCGTGCTGAGCCGACAACTGAGCGACAAGCGGGGAGATGTGGTGGTGCGCCCCGCCGATGAGGCCGAGGTGATGCGGGTGGCAGCGGCCTGTGCCAGGCTGCGGATCCCGGTTACGGTGCGCGGTGCCGGTACCGGTAATTACGGCCAATGTATCCCGCTGGCCGGGGGTGTGATCCTGGACATGGGCAAGCTCAACCAGGTGCTTTGGGCAAAGCCGGGCTTGGCGCGGGTGCAGGCGGGGGCCAAGTTGATGGCCATCGACAAACACACCCGGGAGATGGGCTGGGAGATCCGCATGGCTCCTTCCACCTATCGCACGGCCACCATCGGGGGGTTCATTGCTGGCGGCAGTGGTGGCATTGGTTCTGTGACTTACGGCCAACTGCGGGATCGGGGCAACATCTTGGGGCTGCGGGTGGTCACCCTGGAGGAAGAGCCCCGGGTGCTGGAGCTGCGGGGAGATGAGGTATTCAAAGTAAGCCATGCCTGGGGCCTCAATGGGATCATCACCGAGGTGGAGATCCCGCTGGCGCCTGCTTATCCTTGGGCGGAGCTGGTGGTGGCCTTTCCCCCTGAAGTGGGCTTTATGCCCTGTGCCCATTTTGGCCAAGCCCTGGGAGATGCCGATGGGATCCTCAAGAAATTGGTCAGCCTGCACGCTTGGCCGATCCCCAGCTACTTTGCACCGCTGCGGGGTCATTTGCCAGAAGGATCCGCTGTGGCCCTGTTGATGGTGGCCGAATGCAGCCTGGAGCCGCTGTTGGAGCTTGTCCGGGAACATGGGGGCCAAGTGGTTTACAACAAAACGGCCCAGGAGGCCAGCAAGGGGATCTCGCTGGGGGAATTTTCTTGGAACCACACCACTTTGCACTGCCGCAGCGTGGATCCCAGCCTGACTTATTTACAATCGGCTTTTCCCGCCGATCGGGAGCTGAAGCTGGTGCAGCACATGTACGAGTATTTTGGCGACGAAGTGCTGATGCACCTGGAGTGGATTCGCATCAACGGGCAAGCTACCCCTGTCGGCCTGCAAATTGTCCGCTTTACCACCGAAGAGCGTCTAAACGAGATCATGCGCTACCACGAAGAGCAGGGAGTATTTATTGCCAACCCCCACACTTTCATCATCGAAGACGGCGGGCGCAAAGTGATGGATCCGCGCCAGATTCGTTTCAAAGAAGAAGTGGATCCCTATGGGTTGCTTAATCCGGGCAAGATGCGCACCTGGCAGGAGCGCGCCTCTGCTTGAGGAATAGCAACAGTAGCACAGCAATTGGCCTTGGTCTATCTGTATTGCCCATGTTTAATCCCTGATGGATTGTCTGGGCAGGACAACACCAGTCCAAAGCTCTACAGTCAGTACTGTGGGAATGCTGTCCACCGTTAAATGCTTTGTGGTGTGGACTGTCAAACTTCCGGCAGCCAGTCCTCTGCAAGCACCAACTCTGGAGAGTAGGGACAGACATCTGGAAATGTCGAGATTTCTATCCCCGTTTGCCTGGCTGCTTGGCGGCGCGCCCGTTGATAACTCTCTTCAAGTTGCTCTACCAGATAACCTTTTAGGCTAGGGCTATCTTCTATGGCCAATCCGATTTGGGTTCGCGCATCTGTAATGGAATCTAGCCAGCTATCTGAACGGCGCTGAGGTTGATATTGCCACTTGAGTAGATGCAGCAGAAGGCGAGTTAATTGACTGGTAATCCCTCGTCGTTCGCTCTTACCCAAATTCTCAACCTCTTCAATTAAGTGTGTTAGGTCAATTTCATGCCAGCGCCTTTCCCGCAATAGCCGGGTTGTTCGGTCAATCCACAAGTTAAAGTCTGTCGAGTATAGATTGCTCATAGCTTTGTCCTGCTGAAAAATAGGGTCGCGATAATTATGAAATCCAGACTACGTCCTTCTTGAGTTTACTACAATAAAACCTGTAACACCTGAGTTCTCAACCGTCTGGGAGCAGAGTCCTCTAGTGACAAACCTTATCCAGGCAACTCTTTCTATAGTCATTTCGATTTAAAGCAGGACACTGCACCCACACCTAGGGTGCACCGAGCCAGAAGGCTGTTCTCAATAGCCCAGGCGTCTTACCCTAAACTGAAGCAACTATATTTGACGAATATTTGACGGAGAGTGGATGGAGAGGGTGTCCCTGTGGAGAAAGGTTCAAACAAACGCTTTAACTGCCATAGTAGTTGATGGCTAAAGCTCCCACCAGAGTAAGCTGAAAGACCAAGATCACGAAGTAGAAAATGGCGCGGGGCTTGAACAGAGTGAGCATCAAGCCTATGGCTTTCAAGTCTACTATCGGCCCAAACACCATAAAAGCCAACAGGGATCCCGGCGTGAAGGTGGCGGCAAAGGAGAGGGCGAAAAAGGCATCCACCGTCGAGCAGATGGAGATGATCCCGGCCAGGGCCATCATGATCAGGATTGAGAGCAATGCATCTTGGCCATAATCCAGCACAAACGAACGCGGGATCACCGTTTGAATCAGGGCCGCCATCGCCGAGCCCAAGATGAGCACGGATCCCAATTCGCGGATCTCCCTGGCCCAGGTCTGCAGCAGGAGAACTCCTTTTTGTCCCCTGGAGGGAGAAGGCGCAGCGGCCAGAGCAGAGCGATACACATCTTCAGCCGTTTGTAAAGTGGCCAGGGATCCGCCAGAGGCCCCTTGAGCAGGGCTCTGGGATCCAATCCAGAAGGTGCCCCCCTGCAACAACGGCGAGCGGGAGATGTTCTTCGGATCAGCTTCTTGGGAGCAATTGCGCTGCAGCTCCCGCCAGACTGACGGCTGCAACAGAGGCTGGAAATCCTTTTGCAGGCTGAAGATCAAGCCGACGACAACCGCAATGCCGAAGGAAAAGAGAACTCGGTAGATCACCAGCTCCGGCATGGAGCGAAAGGCAATCCAAGTGGAAAAGATCACCACCGGGTTAAACACCGGCGCCGCCAACAGAAAGGCCACCGCCACGTGGGGTGGGATCCCTTTGATCACCAGTTGACGGGCCACCGGCAGGTTGCCGCACTCGCACACCGGGAAAAAGAATCCCAAAGCGCCACCGGCCACCGCGCTGCCGATTTTGCCTTTGGGCAGGAAACGGGCCAACTGGGATCCCTCGACAAACACCGCCAGCAGCCCCGATAGAAACACCCCTAGCAGCAAAAATGGCATTGCCTGCACCACAAGGCTCAGAAACAGGGTGAACCCGTCTCGCCAAAGGGGAGAGTCTAAAAGGCTCAACACACCGCCTCACGCACAATTTGGGCCTTACTGAGTTTGGATCCCGGCCCAGCGCCCTGTCAAACGGCTCTCAACCCCGCTCTTCTATAGGGATGTAGCGTTGCTGGCGTTCACCTGTGTACACCTGGGTGGGTCGGAAAAGCCGATTATCGGACAACTGCTCCCGCCAATGGGCCAGCCAACCCGCCGCTCGGGCAATGGCAAACACCGGTGTAAACAAATCTTCTGGGATCCCCAGCTTGGCGTAGACCAACCCTGAGTAGAAGTCCACATTCGGGTAGATCCCCTTCGGCCCTAGCAACTCCTCGCACACCCGTTCCACTTCCAGGGCAATGTCGTAGTACTTGTCGTGGCCGTAGCGCTCAAACAGCTCCTCAGCCAGCCGCTGCAGGATGGTGGCCCGTGGATCCTTCACCTTGTAGACTCGGTGCCCCATGCCCATGATGCGCTGTTTTTTGGCCAGTTTCTCCTCGATAAACGAGCGCACATTTTCCACCGAGCCAATTTGCCGCAGCAGCATCATCACCTGTTGGTTGGCCCCCCCGTGCAACAGCCCCGAAAGGGTACCCACCGCCGTGGCCAGGCTGCTGTAAGGGTTAGCCAGCGTGGAAGCGCTCACCAGAAGGGCAAACGTGGAGGCATTGACCGTGTGCTCGGCGTGCAGGATCAGGCAGATGTCAAAAATGCGGGCCAACCAGGGATCCGGCTTCTTGCCCGAGAGCATGTACAGAAAGTTGGAAGCGTGATCCAGACTATCGTCCGGGGGAATGGGATCATTGCCCTGTCGCATCTGGTGGAACATGGCCACCATGGTCGGCAGCTTGGAGAGCAAGCGGGTGACGGTGCCGAATACATAGTCGGGATCCATCTCCCGCAGCGGGTAAAACAGCCCCAAGCCCGCCACACAGGTTTGCAGAGCATCCATCGGGTGGCCCGACTCCGGAAACGACTTGATCATGTCGCGGATGCGGTATTTCACCCGTCGATGACTGCGGATTGCCTGATCAAAGTTGTCCAGCTCCGATTGGGTCGGCAGCTTTCCAAAGATCAGCAAGTAGGCTGTCTCCAGAAAGGTACTGTGGGCGGTCAATTCCTCGATGGGGATGCCCCGATATTCCAGGATCCCCGCCTGGCCATCCACAAAACTAATGTTGGAGCGTGTGGCCGGAACGCCTTCCAAGCCTGGTCTGTATTCGCCATCCGCCATGGTCGGATCCTTAGAGCAAGTATTTCCTAGATAATGATGAATCAATAATGATGAATCAAGGGTTGCCAAAGGTGCCTGGAACCCAACCCCTTGCTCCCCTCGGGCAGTACTGACCCCGCTTCGCTACAGTAAAGCAAATTTTGGATCCCTGTAGCCAAATGCTGCCCCTGTCATCCTTCACAGAGAGCTAGGCTGGGATCCGCCTTCTATCTTGCAACAGCTCCCGCTGCCCGACGCAAAAATTGTTGCTATGGTGAGAACTGCGCCCGGCTTGAGGGATCTTGGCGCCTGCCGGAGCCGTGAAAGTTCGCTCCCCCGCTTGGAGATCGGCATCGATGTCGGATACTGCTCAAACTCACCTTGGCTCCAGCCCAGTGCAAGGACTGGAGTACGTGGTGCTGGGAGTGGCCACTTGCTTCCAGCAGGATCAGGAAGGTCGCCTGGTAGAGGTTTTGGTGGCCGAGCCGGTGCCTGCTGCCGATTTGGACTGCCTAGCCCAAGAACGCCGCAGCACTTCCTATGTTCTCCTCTACGCCACAACCTACGCCGAGATCGTGAACAACGGGATCCCCACCTTGCCCACCGATGTTTTCCCGCCGGGGGTGCTGTTGGGGGAAAACTTCGTGGAACGGGTGCAAGCAGCGGCCCGCACCTATCGCAACAAGCCCCAGTTTCGCCACATCCCCTTACACCAAACCTGCACTCCAGAGCGGGGGGTGTTCAGGCTCAATCACAGCGTTGAGCCGCGACGGATCCTCAATGCAGTTGTAGAGGTAAAGGATGCCGACAACATCAAACAGCACCCCCACACCCATCAACGGCTCTGACTCGCTGGGCTGTACGGTTGACATACTCCCCTGCCCAAAGGCAGGAGATTCTGGTTCCTGGTTCTGCGACAGCACTTACCGTATCGGGTTGCCCCTCTACGGCAGCGGTGCTCGTCTCCCCAGGCGTTTCCCCAAGCGCTACGCGCGTGCTGGCATCCAGGGCGGTTCCCTTTTGCCCAAAGGTACCGTTGCAAAGAACAACTACAAAGCCTATTGAGGCTGTATCCAGTCGTGAGACTGTTGGGTTTTTAAAGCGGTTGACTACCCTGCCGCTGCGGGTAGCACAGCACAAAGCCGCCCTAGTCGCGTCAGCGGGCCGTAGGCCCTAGGGCGGGGCTTTAGACCCAGTTTTTTTGGTAAAGCCACAGGGGCAAGCCCGAGGTGCTCACTTCAAACTGCAGACGGGCCAAGGCTTCTGCTGCCGGCAAAAACCGAGACCAACCTCTGCGCCGGGGGAGCAGGTCGTAGAACTTCGCATCCGTCGGCAAACCGGCCAGCTCTGCCGCCCAAAGGCGGGCATCTTCCTCTGTGCCCAAGCGATCCACCACACCCAAGTGAAGGGCCTGCTCTCCGCTGAAAATGCGACCATCGGCAAAAGTTTTGACCACATTCAAACTTAACTTGCGGGCAGCGGCAACCGTCTGCACAAACTGGCCGTAGGTAATGTCGATCAATTCTTGCAGGATGTTTCGCTCTTCCGGGGTTAGCTCGCGATCAAACGAGAGAATATCTTTGTAGGGGCCAGACTTAATCACCTTAAATGAAATCCCCACCTTATCCAGGAGGCGTTCGATATTATTGCCTCGAATGATCACGCCAATGCTACCGGTGATCGTTCCTGGGTTGGCGACAATTTTTTCGGCTCCCATGGCAATATAAACCCCCCCAGAGGCGGCAATGTTGCCAAAGCTGGCGACAATACGGGTGCCCTTTTTCTCCCGCAAACGCAAGAGGGCATTGTAGATTTCTTGGGAGTCGGCCACCGTCCCGCCTGGACTGTCGATGCGCAGCACCACAGCAGGGATCTGGTTTTCTTCCACCTCTTTCAGGGCCTTGAGAACCCGCTCGCGAGTTTTGCCATCAATGGCCCCTGCCACCTCAATGCGACCGATTTGCCGGCGCAAACCACCCAAGAATAATCGCTTCAGCATGGAAAAGAACTGGATAGGGATAAGTGCATATTCTGTATCATGAATGGCGGCTCATGGCTTGGTCAACCAGTTGCCTAGACGTTGCCATACACCGGGATCACCGCCCCTCGCAGATCCCGCGCTGCTTCTGAGACCAAAAAGGCGATCACCTGCCCGATGGACTCTGGCTTGACCCACAGCTTGGCTCGCTCGGATCCCATGGCAGCTCGGTTGGCCGGCGTGTCGATGATGCTGGGCAGGATGACGTTGGCCGTGATGTCGGTGCCTTGGGTTTCGGCGGCAATGGTGCGGGTCAGGGCCACCACCCCCGCTTTGGAAGCGCAGTAGGCGGCCAATTGCGGGCCCGGCTCCACCGCTCCTCGGGATCCCACCGTTACAATCCTCCCATAGCCCTGTTGCCACATTCTGCGCAGGCTGTGCTTGCAGGTCAGGAATGTGGTGGTGAGGTTGAGGTCGAAGTCGCGATACCAGTCCGCCAAGCTGTACTCGTGGGTGGGGCCCATGGCAAAGCCCCCCACCAGGTGGATCAGCCCATCCACGCGGGGTAGGTCGGCAATGACGCGGGCAACCGCCGCCTCATCTGTTAAATCCACTTGCACAAAGCGAACCCGATCCAGAGCATTGGCCGGCAGGCGCTCCCGCAAAATGGCAAGATCTTTCTCTTGGCGATAGGTCAAGGTCAGCTCTGCGCCGCTGGCCAGCACCACGGGAACCACCCCCAAACCCAGCCCGCCTGTGCCGCCGGTCAAGAGGATTTGCTTGCCTTGGTTGCTTTGCATGGATGCACCTGCATTGGCGAAGGGGATCCAAAACAAATTGGGAGGGGAGTGCAAAAAAACTCAGAGGATTTTGAGATCCATCCAACTGAGCTTCCCTCTCTTACCCTACCCTGGTTCCTGCTCCTCTTGAGGAACAACAGCCCTTTTGGGCGCTTTCTCCAGCAACAGATCGCTCAAGGCCAGCCAGTGGGGCAGATCCAGCTCTTCGGCGCGGGCATCGGGGTTGAGGCGGAGCTGAGCCAAAGCTGCTGCGACCACCTCTCGCTCCACCAAGCTTCCCAGGGCATTGACGAGCTTCTTGCGACGGGTGGAGAACCCCTGCCGGAGGAGTTGGTGAAACCAGCGGGGATCCCGGGCGGGGGTGGGGGCGGGGCGGGGGGTGAGGCGAATCACGGCAGATTCCACCTTGGGGGCTGGCTTGAAAGCGGTTGGGGGCACCCTGCAGATCAGCTCGCAATCGGCCAAGTAGCGCGTCCGCAGGCTGAGGGCACCATAGGCTTTGCTGCCGGGGCTTGCCTGAAGGCGCTCTGCCAGCTCTTTTTGCACCAGAAGGACAATGCGCTCGAATTGCCGAACTGGCTGGGCTGGGGATCCGAGCACCTTTTCCAAAATGGGGCCGGTCAGGTTGTAGGGGATATTGGCCACCAGCAGGCGGGGTTGAGGAGGCAGCGGCAGGCGGAGAAAATCTCCCTCCAGCAGGTGAAAACGGGGTTGGCCGGCGAACCGTTTTTGCAGCAGTCGGCACAGATCCCGGTCGATCTCCACCGCCACCACCTGGACACCCTGGGCCAGCAATCGCCGCGTCAGTTGGCCGGTGCCGGGGCCGATCTCCAGCACCCAAGTGGGATCCGCGTCTCCCTCTAGATCATTCAACTGGGCAGCCCGCACAATCGCCTCGTGAACAGCGGGATCCTTGAGCCAATGCTGACCAAACCGTTTACGAGGATAGGGCAACCGAGCGGTACCCAGAGGGGTTGCAGGAGCAATTGCCGGGTGGGTCATCGCTTGGCTGAGTTGGGAACAGAAATCAAGTTGGGATCCGCATCCTCAGGTTTCTCTGGCTTGACAGGGATTGCCTCTGGGTTCGGATCCCCGCTCAGGAGCGGCTTGCGGTAGAGGGGCACCGTAAAGGTGACGGTGGATCCCAGCCCTTCGCCCAAGCTGTAGAAATTGATCTCCCCTCCCATCGCCTCCACCAGGCGTTGGCTGATGGCCAGGCCCAAGCCGGTTCCTCCATATTGGCGGGTGGTGGAACCATCCACCTGCGTGAAAGCCTGAAACAGCTTCTGCTGCTTTTCCAGCGATACCCCGATCCCTGTGTCGATGACGCGGATGCGGGCCAAACCCGGGTTGCCGGGCAGGATATCCGCTCGCACGGTTACCGAGCCCTTGGGGGTAAACTTGATGGCATTCCCCACCAAATTGAGCATCACCTGCAACAGACGCTGATAATCTCCCAAGAGCAAAATCTGATCTGCAGTGTTGGGCAAGTGAAAGCTCAGTTGTAAGCCCTTCTGGCTGGCCTGCAAGCTGGTCTTGGCCTCCACATCCTTAAACAAGGCTCGCAGGTCGCAGGGCTGGAACTCCAACTGCATTTTGCCCGCCTCGATCTTGGCAATATCCAGCACATCGTTGATCAGGGCCAACAGGTGCAGGGCAGAGCGATAGGCCTCCTGCAAGAAGTCCAGCTCCTCTTCGCGGTTTTCGGCCATCCCGTCCAGCACCAGCTTGATAAAGCCGATGATCCCGTTGAGAGGGGTGCGCAGCTCGTGGGAGGTGTTAGCCAAGAATTGGCTTTTGAGCTGGTTGGCCGATTCTGCTTGGGCACGGGCCTGCTCCAGCTCCTTATTTTTCTGGCGCAGCGTCTGGTTGGCTAACTGCAAGCGGGTTGCCAGTTGGCGACTTTGATCCAGCAAAATGGCGTGGGCAATGGCTGCGCCCAGGTAGGTGGCAATGCTCTGGAGCACCTGAATATGGCTTGGCTGCCAAACAGGAACCCTGTTCAGATCCAATACTTCCAGCCAGAGCAAGCTGTTGGCATAGCCCTGGTAAGACATGGCAATGGCCAGATGTCGCCCTGCCTCCACCGGCTCTTCCTGTCTGAGGGCCTGTAGCAAATGGGGGTAATCTGCCAGCCGCAGGGTCTGGTTGAGGAGGGAGGGATCCCCAGGGTGGCAGCGATACTCGGCATTGACCGTGAGGGAGTCCTGCCCCACCTCGTAGAGGGCCATTAGGCAGCGGTCTACCCCAAACAGTTGCCCCAACTGCTCCACGGTCTGCTGGCACAGTTGCCGGATATCGAGGGAATGCCGGATGTTGCGCACCAACTGCGTCGTGATCCCCTGTACCGGGTCGGCCAGGACAGGATGGGGCTGGCTGTTGGGGCTGCTGGCTCCTCCGGCCAGCGCAAAAGGCGTGGCCCCCAGCAACTTGCCCACCACCGAAATCGCCGCCACCTCCCCTTCCGTGTCCCGTACAGGGTTGAGCGAAAGATGGAGATGCAACTTGTAGCGGGGCGAGAGCACCTGGCATTCGTAGGAGAGGGGATCCCCGCTTGCAAACACCTGGTTGAGCTTAGCCTCATACTCCCCGGCGTTGGTCACCTCCCAAACTTGCTGTCCGCTCACGATGTGCTGAGGGTGGATGCCGTACTTCTCGGCATCTTCCCAGTAAAAACTCCAGAAGCGCCTCTGGCGATCCTGCGTGTAGAACATCGGAGTGGGTCGGAGCACACCCATGGGGGAGGAGACCACCATTGCGTTAGGGGAACACAGGCCAAAACTCAGGTTTTTCCAGAGGAAGCCGGGCTGGCGGGATCAGAGGCCGGGCGGGTTAGTGGGGCAGGATCCTTGTTGAGGCGGGCGAAGATCATGCGGCCTGCTGAGGTTTGAATGGCGCTGGTCACAACTACAGAGCGGGTTTTGCCCACAGAGCGCTGCCCTTCTTCCACCACCACCATGGTGCCGTCTTCCAAGTAGCCCACCCCTTGACCTGGCTCTTTTCCTTCGCGGGTGATCTTGATATCAAAGCTATCGCCGGCAACGTAGAGAGGCCGCAGCGCCTCGGCCAACTCATTCACATTCAGCACCTTGACCCCCTGCAGAGCCGCCACCTTCTTCAGGTTGTAATCGGTGGTGAGCAGCGTTCCCCCCACGGTTTGGGTGAGGCGCACCAGCTTTTCGTCCACAGTGCTCAGATCCGGATAGTTGGCTTCGTGAATGACGAAACGATCGGGGTAGGCTTCTCGTAGAGCCTGCAGCGTATCCAAACCTTTGCGGCCCCGCTCTCGTTTTTGGGCATCGGCCTTGTCGGCGATGGTTTGCAATTCCGTCAGCACAAAGCGAGGAACCACCAGGGTTCCTTCCAAGAAGCCCGTCTCGATCAACTGGGCCACTCGGCCATCGATGATGGAGCTGGTGTCCAAAACCTTGGCGCTGGCAGCCACCACATTGCCCTCCGCCCAGAGGGCTGCTTGTAAAGCATAGTTGGGGTTAAACAGCCGCAGCAGCGAGGGGCCGTGGGTATCGGCCAGGCTGACCCCCAGGTAAGCAAAGGCCAAGCTGAAAAAGACCGAAGCCAGCGGCTCGAGGAACCTATTGAGTTGGGGGGGCAGGGGCAGCAAGTAGACAGGAGCCATGGCCAGATTGGCAATCACCAAGCCGATCACCAACCCCACCGAGCGGCTGATCAACACGTCCGGCGGCAAGGAGCGCACATTGGCCTCAAAGCGACGGTAGCTCCAGCGCACCAGGGATCCCAGAGCCAGCCCTGCCAGCAGGCCAAAGCCGCTGGTGACGACACGGGCTCCTTCCACATTGGCCCCCTGAATGGCGGCAGGAGGGAGCAGATCCAGGCCATAAAACCCGAGGCCAGCTCCCGCCAACATGAAGATCATGACCAGTAAAGCGTCTAGCATAAGGAAAAAGACGGCCCTGCTGAGTGGGTGATGCTGCTGGGAATAGGCAAATCTGCTTCCTATTCTAGTCGTCTGGCGTTGGAGGGATCCGGACAACCCAACCAGCCCTCCCCCAGAAGGATTCAGACTATGCTGAAATCATAGCGATCCCTTGCCGACTTGAGGGGTCTGTGGAGAAACCGCTACAATCCAAATCTCAACGAGGCTGAAAGCAACCATGGCACAGGCACTGGAACTCAATACCGAAAACGTCGAGAAAGTCCTGGACGAGCTGCGTCCTTACTTGATGGCCGATGGGGGCAATGTGGAACTGGTGGAAATCGATGGCCCGGTGGTCAAGCTGCGCCTGCAAGGGGCCTGTGGAGCCTGCCCCAGCTCAACCATGACTCTAAAGATGGGCATTGAGCGCAAGTTGCGGGAGAGCATTCCCGATATTTTGGAGGTGGAGCAGGTATTCTGAGGGGCCCTGTAGGTTTTTGTGAGATTCCTTTAGGGTTCTTTATCATGTGTTGGATTATGTGCCTTGATAAATAGCCTCGGGTGGCTCTCTGCTCCCCACTTCTGTGCCTTTTCAGAGCTAGCGCATGTCTGTTCTCCTCTCCATCGCCATTCTCGCCCTGCTGATCCTGGTGCATGAGGCAGGCCATTTTGCGGCAGCCAAACTCCAAGGGATCCACGTCAACCGCTTCTCGCTGGGGTTTGGGCCGGTGCTGTGGCGATACCAGGGCAGGGAGACAGAGTATGCCATTCGCGCCCTGCCGCTGGGGGGCTACGTGGGCTTTCCTGACGAGGATGAACATTCTCCCTACCCCCCCGACGACCCGGATCTGCTGAAAAACCGCCCCGTGTTGGATCGCCTGGTGGTGATGAGTGCAGGGGTGATGGCCAACCTGATCTTCGCCTATCTGGTGCTGGTGTTGATGTTTGCCTGGGTGGGGATCCCCTCGGTAACGCGCATCCATCCCGGCATTCTCATCCCTCAGGTGATGCCCGATAGCCCGGCGGAGCGGGCCGGCCTGAAGGCAGGGGATGTGGTGTTGCAGGCAGCCGATCGCGATTACAGGGGGATTGCCGACGAGACGGCGGCCTTGGCAGCTCTGAACGATTTTCAGGTGCTGATCCGCAGCAGCGAGAACCGGCCCATTCCCCTGGAGGTGCAGCGTGGGGAAGGGGATCCCCTGCAATTGACGGTGATCCCAGAGGTGCGGGGAGAGACGGTGGCCATTGGAGTGACCTTGGCCCCCAATCAAGAGGTGACCTTGCGCCCCGCCCAGAACGTGGCCGAGATCCTCACGGAGGCGGGAAATGCCTACCAGCGGGTGGTGATGCTCAATCTGAACGGCTTGCGGCAGTTGCTGCAGAATTTCCAAAGCACGGCTGCTCAGGTCTCCGGCCCGGTGGGGATCGTCAAGATCGGGGCGGATCTGGCCCGCGATGACGCCGCCAGCCTGTTTAATTTCACCGCTTTGATTAGCATTAACCTGGCCTTTCTCAACCTGTTGCCCCTGCCCGCCTTGGACGGGGGACACATTGCCTTTTTGATCCTGGAGGCGATTCGCGGCAAACGGCTGCCCAAGCATCTGGAGGAGCGGGTGATGCAGACGGGCTTGGTGTTGTTGCTGGGATTGGGGGTGGTGCTGCTCTTCAAAGACACCCTCGCCATTGTCACCGGGTCGGGCTAGGGGAAGATGGCCAGCAAACGGGCCTTGCGCCAGCGAGCTTTGGAGATCCTGCTCCGGCTGAAGCGCCACTACCCCAACTCCACCTGTGCCCTCCACTACCAGACGCCGCTGCAGCTCTTGGTGGCAACCATCCTCTCGGCTCAGTGTACGGATGAGCGGGTGAATCAGGTAACGCCAGAGCTGTTTCGTCGCTTCCCGGATGCCCAGGCCCTGGCGACAGCGCCGCGAGAGGAGATCGAGGCTCTCATCCATTCCACCGGCTTCTATCGCAACAAGGCCAAGCACATTCAGGAAGCCTGCCGCAAGATCTTGAGCCATTTCGGTGGCCAAGTGCCCCGCACCATGCCGGAGCTGCTCACCCTACCCGGCGTAGCCCGCAAGACGGCCAATGTGGTGTTGGCTCATGCTTTTGGCATCAATGCCGGGGTTACCGTCGATACCCATGTTAAGCGCCTCAGCCGCCGCCTCGGCCTCACTGAGCACGAGGATCCCGTGCGCATCGAAAAGGATCTGATGCAGTTGTTGCCGCAGGCAGATTGGGAGAACTGGTCTATCCGTCTGATCGACCACGGGCGGGCCGTCTGCACTGCCCGCAAGCCTCTGTGCGAGCAATGTTTTTTGGTGGATCTCTGCCCCAGCGCTCCCCTCCTGAGACCGGCGGCACCGGATGAGAAAATGGATAAAAAAGCTACCAAAGCCTCGCCAACCTGAGAGGATGGTTTCTGGGCGCCCTGTATGGCTGAGCCGGCAGGGATCCCTCCCTTGCAGCACTTGTTTTGGCCGCCCCTCGCCCTAGAATAAGCTCCATGCAGGATAAACCCATGTCAGTCGCGACCCCCGTTTTGGTCATTGCCGGCCTGACGGGATCCGGGAAAACCTTGGCCATCCAGCAGTTGGAACAACTGGGGTACACCGGCCTAGAAGGGATCCCGCCTGCCCAGGTGATCCCCTTGGTTGAGGCGATGCGGACCCATCACGCTGCTTTGGCCATCAGCTTGAATCTCCACGCCCAGGAGTACCGGGATCAAGTTCCCACCCTGGCTGCTTGGGTGCAATCGCAAGGGATCCCTTTCCTATTCTTGGAGGCCCGCTCCCCAGTGTTGCTCAACCGTCTCAGCGCCCACCGCCGTCCCCATCCCTACGGGGAAGCTGCCGGTTTGTTGGAGGCCATTGAGCAAGAGCGGCTGGCTCTGGCCCCGGTGCGGGAACGCTGCACCCACTGGTTGGATACCTCCGACCTCAATGCCCAGCAACTGCGGCAGCAATTGCAAGCTTTGGTGCAAGGGATCCCCCAGCCCCTCAACCTAAGGCTGGTCAGCTTCGGTTTCAAATACGGCGTTCCCCCCGATGCCAACTTGCTGTTCGATGTGCGCTTTTTGCCCAACCCCTTCTTTCAGCCCCATCTGCGCCGCCTTACCGGGCAGGATCCCCTGCTGCAGGAGTTCTTGTTTGCGGATCCCATCACACAATCCACCTACCAGCACATCTTGTCCCTGATCAAAGCGTTTTGGCCCCACTACCGCGCAGAGCGTCGCCCCCACCTGACTTTGGCTATCGGCTGTACCGGCGGTCAGCACCGCTCGGTGGCCCTGGTGGAGCGCCTGGCCCAGGATTTGCAGCCTTGGACTGTCCCTGCCGGCAACCACGTTCTTCCCGACCTGAATGTTCAGGTTCAGCATCGCCATCTGCTCGACTCTCAGCGGGAGCTGGAAGCCCGCTTTGGCCCGGCGCCCGGCGAAGTTGGCGTTGCCCAGCAACAGGTTAGGATCCCTTTGGCCGGCGTTCCTGCACCTTCCCATGCCTAAGCCTGTGCCCAGCAACAAGTCCGCCGCTTGGGGCATTCGCCGCCGCAAGGCTGCTTGGCCGGGAAGTGGCTGGAAATGGCTCTTTCCCGGTTTAGCCGTTAAACGCTGGCTGAGCCTGGCGGTTGGGGGCGTGCTGCTGATGGTGCTGGGCATTGCCATCTGGACGGAGTTGACCCCCATCTTTCGCCTGAAGCGGCTGATCGACATCACCCTGCGCCTGATCACCACTTGGATCCCGAACAACATCAGTGGCCCCCTGGTGACTGGGATCGGGCTGGTGATGGTGGTGCTGGGGTTTCGCAGCGCCATGCGCTCCATCGAGGATGTGCTGATCCCCGAGGGAGATGAAGCGCTGGTGGATAAGCTGTTGTCGCGGCGGCGTCTCAGCCGTGGTCCCCGCATTGTGGTACTGGGGGGCGGCACCGGCCTCTCCAACCTGCTGCGGGGTCTGAAGCGCTACAGCTCCAACATCACAGCCATTGTCACGGTGGCCGATGACGGGGGATCCTCAGGGCGTCTGCGGCGGGAGATCGGCGTTTTGCCCCCCGGCGATATCCGCAACTGCCTCACTGCTCTGGCCAACGAAGAAAAGCTGCTCACCGAGCTGTTTCAATATCGCTTCCAGTCGGGGGAAGGGTTGAGCGGCCACAGCTTCGGCAATTTGTTCATCACTGCCCTCACCGCGGTAACCGGCGGCGACTTGATTCGGGCCATCACTGCCACCTCGCAAGTCTTGGCCATTCAGGGGCGGGTGCTGCCGGCCACCCTGGCGGATGTTACCCTCTGGGCGGAGCTGAGCGATGGCCGCCGCGTGGTGGGAGAGTCCAACATTGCCAAAGCCGGAGGACGCATTTGCCGAATCGGCTGCGACCCTCCCAGCCCTCCGGCCTTGCCAGAGGTCATCGAGGCTATTGAGGCGGCAGAGTTTGTGGTGCTGGGGCCGGGTAGCCTCTACACCAGCATCATCCCTAACCTGTTGGTACCGGAAATTGTGGAAGCTCTGGCCAAAAATATGGCCCCCCACATCTACGTCTGCAACATCATGACCGAGCCGGGGGAGACGGACGGCTATACCGTTGGGGATCACGTCATGGCTTTGGATCGGGTGGCAGGAGTGCGCCTATTTGACGGCGTGCTGGTGCAGCGGGAGCCACCCTCCCCGCGCGCTTTGGAGCATTACCGCCGCAGCGGTTCTGAGTTTGTGGTGCTGGATCCCGACAAACTGGCTTACCTGGGCTGCCGTGCCGTTTTGGCTAACGTCATGCAAGAGGATCCAGAGACCGGCTTGGTGCGCCACAACCCCGAACGCTTGGCTGCAATGCTGATGCGCTGGTTCGACAGACATCGCCCCCTCTAGCTTTGCCCAGGATGTCCTCTGCTGTTATTGCAGGCGGGAATAAGGGCGGGGATAGGGCTTGCGCATCTGTCGAGCCAGGTACACCTGAAAGGTTTGCGCCACCGCCCCTGCCCGCACCAGGGGAACCTCGGCCACAGGCTCGATTTGGGCAAAGTAGTCGCCATAGGTGGCTGGGATCCCTGCCCTCGGCTGGAACAGCTTGGAAGTGATGAGCAGCCCATCCTGCCCCAGCCAATCCTGAGGCTGCGACCAAAAGGCAAAGCCCCGCAAATCTGCATCCAGGCAGGTCAGAGGCTTGTCCGTCAGCGGAGCCAGGGCCATGGCGATCTGACCGCCCAAAAAATAGACATTGGTAAAAACGAACTCTGCCTCCTCAAGAGCTTGAGCCAGGTGGGGATCCGTCCGAAACCGCTGCCGCAACTGCTCAATTTCAATGAGCTGAGTAGAGGGATCCTGCTCCACGGGCCACAGGCCCAGCCCGCCAGGAGCCTGCAGCAGGCCATAGCGCACATGGGCCAGCCCCACCCCCACCACCAAACTCACCATCACTGCCGTCCCCACTAAGGTTCGCTTCGCTCCCGGCCACCGTTCCCAGAAGGATCCCAGCAGCAGCGTCAGCACCCAAAACCCCGGCATGGGCCAGGTGGGCAAGATGGGCCGGTAGCCTCCCATCAAGGTAAAGGCCAACACCAGCGGTAATCCACAGGCCAGGATCAAAAGGTGCTTGAGCTCTTCATCCGTCAGCCGCATCCCGCGGAGAATCTGCAGGGCCACCCGACCCGTCCCTGCCAAACTCGCCCACCCCAAAGGGATCCCCAAGCTGGGGAACAGGTAAAAGATTTCAGAAAGGATCGTCAGCCCCAGCGCTTGCAGTTGATACCCTGCCTCCGGCACCGCCCGCCCCGCCTGAAAGTGAAAGGAGACCCAATCCTGCTGGGCGTTCCAGATCAGCACCGGGCTGAAGGCCAGCACAAAACCCAGCACCGCCAGCACCGTCCAGCCCGACCTCAAGGCACAGCGATGAACTGGGCTGAGCAGACAAAAGAGTACCAGGCCGAACCCCAAAGCCAAGCCGTGGTACTTCCCCAAGCAGGCCAGCCCCACCAAGAGACCTATGAGCGCTAGCCTAGGCCCTGGCCGATAGCGAGCCGCCCCATAGACTCCCAATTTCCCCTGCCCCAAAGGAGCCGGAAAAAACTCCTGAGCGGCCACCCACAAGGTTGCTGCCGTAAAAAAGATCAGCGGGCTATCCGGCAAGGTCAGCACCCCAAACCCAATCCAAAGGATCGGCGCGATGCTGATGGCCGCCAAGCTGATCAGTCCTGCCTGATCAGAGAAAAGGCGTGCTCCGGTGTAGTAAAGGAGTAGGGAAGAGCCAGAATAGAGCAGCAGGGATCCCAGTCGAATAGAAAAAGCCGACACCTGACCGGTCAAGGCAGGCCCCAAGCCCGTTGTCCAGGCCACCAGCGGCGGATGGTCAAAATAGCTCCAATCCAGATGGCGGGTGTAGAGGTAGTAGTAGGCTTCGTCAAAGCCCGGCGGCAAAAGGGCAGCCACCAGGCCCCGCATGAACAAGCCCAACCCCAGGATTAGCCAAACCGCTCTAGGCAATGGAGGGGATCCCTATGGGCAGATGGACAGATCTAACTTACCTTGAATACCTCTCGGGGCTACGTCCCTCTAGCACTATGACTTTGTTTCCCGCAAAAAAATGACCGGACACCCCAAAAATTGACCCAGCTTCTCGGCCTCTGCCCGCGCCTCTGATTCACTGTCATCACAAAGCGCCAGGAAGAGGTTTTAAATCAAGCAAGTTAAAGGTTTGAGCTGTTGAATGTACGCAAGTGAGTTGGGTTTTTCATGTCCTCCCAGTTTCTTTTGAATGTGATTTAAAACTGTGGATCCAAGTGCGAAAAGTCTGAGGACTTGCCCGCACCTAATTCATGTTCTGAGGTATTATGTTATCTCCAATACCTCTAAAATGTCCTGGCTGCTTTTCGGGATCCCAAGGTCTTTCCCAGAAGCTGTGGGGTGGCATAACAGTGGGATGAGCGCCAAACTAGCGGTGGTGCTTATGTGAGGATTGCAATGGAAGGCAGACCTAGGGCTAGGGTAGGGCGGCCTGTGCCGAAATCTCTGGAGACAAGGCAAAATGGCCGGCAACTTGCTCAACGGCGCCGACGCAGAGGTTCTTGGATCCCTTCACCGCGAAGCTCTAGGCAGTGGGGAACAGCGCTGGGATGGCTCTTGGGGGAGCGGATCCCGACGGCCCGCCAGCTTGACTTTCGCGCCGGCATGACCGGACTGGCTTTGATCATCGCCCTATTTGTAACAGGAGCACGTCTGGTTTATTTGCAACATCAACAGGCACCCCTATTGCAGCAGCGAGCCGAAGCCCAGCAGCGAGCCCAGCTAAGACCCTTCATTCCTCGTCGCTCAATTGTGGATCGTCATTCTATTGCCAAGCAGCAGGCAGAATTGCTGGCCGTAGATCGCCCCGTCTATACTCTCTGGGCCCATCCCCGCCTCTTTGGCAAACGCACTCCAGAGGAAATGGCCACCGCTCTTGCTCCCCTGTTGCGGCGTCCAGTAGAGCAACTGGCGCAGCGGCTATCGGCCAATCAGGCAGTGCGGGTGGAGCGCTGGGTATCCCAGGAGGTGGCAGATCAAATTCAGGCTCTGCATCTGGATGGCCTGGAGCTGGTGAGCGAGCGGCAACGCGTTTACCCCCAAAAAGAGATGGCCGCTGAGGTGGTAGGCTATGTAGATCTGGATCATCAGGGCCAAGCAGGAGTCGAATATTCCCGACAAGAGCTGCTGGAGCGTACCGTTCAACCTGTTACTATTCCTCGCGATGGCTACGGACGACTGTTGGCTGCCGAGGTGCCGGAAGGGCTGCTGCAATCTGGCGAGACGGTGCTGCAACTTACCCTAGATATGCGCCTGCAAAGAGCTGCCCGCGCTGCCCTGAAAGCCCAACTGCAACGGTTTCGAGCGCTGCGGGGTACGGTGATCATCTTGCAGCCCCACACGGGGGAGATTTTGGCTCTGGTGAGCGAGCCCACCTATGACCCCAACCGCTACTTTGAGTATGACCCCGGTCTTTTTCGCAACTGGGCCGTAACGGATTTGTATGAGCCGGGATCCACCTTCAAGCCCATCAACATTGCCATTGGGTTGGATGCTGGAGCCTTCAGGGCAGATGAGCGGGTCTATGACGAGGGTCGGATTCTCATCGGTCAGTGGCCCATTCAAAATTACGACTACCACCAGCGAGGGGCCCATGGCTGGATGAGCGTCACGGATATCCTGCGGCAATCCAGCAATGTGGGCATGGTACATCTAATGCGCAAGCTGGATCCCCGCCAGTACTACAATGCCTTGGTGCGGCTGGGGTTCAACGAGCGCAGTGGCGTGGATTTGCCCTTTGAGCCGGCCAGCCGTTTGAAACCGCTGCGACAGTTTGTTACGGTGCCGGTGGAGCGGGCCACTGTCGCTTTCGGCCAGGGGCTGGCCCTTACCCCTCTACAGTTGGCTGCCATGCATTGCATCATTGCCAACGGCGGACTGAAAGTGCAGCCCCATGTGGTGCGAGGCTTGGTGGAGAAGGATACGGATACTTTGGTTTGGGGATCCCCGCAGCCGCAGCCGGTGCGGGTACTATCCGAGCAAGCCACGCTGGCAGTGCGTATCCAAATGCGGGATGTGGTGGACTTTGGCACCGGGCAATCGGCCAAGATCGAGGGGTATGAGATCGGCGGCAAAACCGGCACTGCCCAGAAAGCCGGGCCACGGGGGGGCTATTTGCCCGGCAAGCGCATCACCAGTTTTGTGGGCTATTTCCCGGCCATTCGCCCCAATTACGTGATCTTGGCGGTGATCGACGAGCCCCAGGGGGAAGATGCCTTCGGCTCGACGACGGCTGCTCCCGTTGTTCGCTCGGTCATCCAGGAGATCATCGCCCTGGAAGGGATCCGCCCTAACTCTACTTAGCGCAGCCATAGGAACAAGGAGCGAAGGTGGATGCCAAAGGGGGCCCAGACAGTGAGGAAATGAGCGAAATGCCCATACCTCCGGATTGGCTCTTCCTGGAAAAAGCCATACTCAAGACTGGCCACCCACAGAGTCCGACTTAACCTCTGCACTCCTCCAGCTCAGCTTGGAGTTGAGGTAGAAGTTCCAGAATACAACAATACCGATGGCAATTAAGTTGGCCAACAAATAATGAATGCCCAAGCGCTCGCTCAGCAAGGTCACCAGTGAAGTGTTGAGAACCAAGCCAATTAAGCAGATAACGTTAAACTTCGCCAACCGCTTCAGGCGATTCCAGGGCCCCGGCTGCAAGCGGGTCACATGGCGAAAAGTCCACAGGTCGTTCCAGAGGAAGTTATTGAGAATGGCCACCTCCGAAGCAACCAGCTTACTGGTTATGAGATCCCATCCTAAGTTGGTGGGATCGTGCAAAACATAGAGCAAAGCCATGTCCACCAAGGTGCCCGACAGGCCAACCGTGCTGAAGCGCAAAAAGGATCCCACCTGCCCTAGCGAAAAGCGCAGCACCATCAGGTGGTGGAGATATTGGAGACAAGTTTGCAGTTGGATTTTGCTCTCCCCGTTTTGGCGCTCCTGAAAGATGTAGCCGACTTCAGCAATGGTTTTCACCCGGCCCCGCGCCAGCACCTCGATCAGCAGCTTGTAACCCTTGGGGTTGAGCGGGATCCCGGCAATGGCTTGGCGTCTGACCAGAAACAGTCCGCTCAACGGATCGGAAACACGGCTGAAAACTCCCGGCAGCAGAACCAGCCCAATCCATTGGGCCCCGCGGGAGACAATGCGCCGGCCCAGGCTCCAGTGGCTCACCCCCCCCGACTCCGCATAGCGGCTGCCCACCACCAAATCTGCCCCTTTCTGGATGAGCAGCCACAATTTGAGGACAATCTCCGGCGGATGCTGCAAATCCCCATCCATAACCCCCAACACCTCGCCGCGGGCAGCTTGCCATCCCCGCAGCACGGCAGTGGCCAGGCCTCGTTCGTGGTGGCGACAGATGACTTGCAGTTGAGGGAATTCTTTTTGCAATCCTTGGGCCACTTTGGCAGTGTAATCGGGGCTATTGTCATCCACCACAATCAACTCATAGCTTCCAGGCAGAATCGTGTCTAGGTGGGCACACAACTGCCGGATCAGGATGCAGATACTGGAGGCTTCGTTGTAGGTGGGAATGACCAGCGACAGTTGGACAGGGCTGGACTGAGACAGAGGTGGAATCTGAAAAGGAGCTGCAGAAGCTTTGGGATCGGCAGAGGAAGTAGGAGCTCCATGAAACATTCAGCAGGCCATCCAAAAACAATAAAACAAAAATCCTCCGCCTAGGGCTGCAAATCCTAGGACTGCCTTGGTTCATACTGGGTCCACAGAACGATCCCCTATCGTACTGATCGATGAGCCGCAGGGCTAGACCTTTCTCCACCTACTTAGCTTCTGAGGACTCCGTCTCACTGACGCGAACGGGAGAGGTCACCTGGCTAAGGGGATCCCGTAGAGGGGCTCATCAACACCGGGATCTGGGCCTGAGCAGAGGCAGTCTCAGGCAGCGAGGGGGCAGGGGTGAAACTGGGGTAGGGGATGCGCTCGTGGTTGGATTCCCGCCAGACCTCCACGAAAGCGTCTGCCACCACCTCCAAATCCTCCAGCGTCAGCCCACTATCAACCAACTGGCCATCTTGCCAACGGGCCTGGGCAATTTTGCGGACAACAGCTTTTGCCCGCTCGACCACATCGGGGCCGAAGCCATCGCTCAGAGTCATGCTGCGCAGGGCGGCTTCACAGGCATCGGCCATCATCACCACCCCCGTCTCCTTGCTCTGGGGGATCGGGCCATCGTAGCGGAACGGCTCTTCGGGTACGGGCTGACCCCCGGCTTTCATCTGGGCTTGATGGTAGAAATAGGCAATCAGGATCGTCCCCTGGTGCTCAGGGATAAACGCCTGGACGGCGGTAGGCAGATTATATTGCTTGGCCAGGCGCAAGCCATCGCTGACGTGGGCCTTGATAATCTGAGCACTGCGATAGGGATCGTCCAGTTGGGTGTGGGGGTTGAGGCTGCCCATCTGGTTCTCGATGAAGTAGCGGGCCTGCAGCATCTTGCCGATGTCGTGGTAAAGAGTGCCGGTGCGCACCAGCTCCACGTTGAGGTTCAGCTTCTGGGCAGCCCGTTCTGCCAAAGTGGCCACAAGCAGAGTGTGCTGGAAGGTGCCGGGGGCCTCTGCAGCCAGCCGCCGCAGCAGCGTGCGATTGGGATTGCTCAACTCGATCAGACGAATGGGGGTGGCTAAGTCAAACAGGCGCTCCAGGTAGGGGCTGGCTCCCAGGGCAACAATGCTCCACCCCAGGCTGGTTCCCCCCGCCAAAGCCATAGCCAACAGGTCGATGCCACCGGTGGTGGCCAAGCTAACCGCCCCGTAGGCCAGCATCTGCACCGCTGCCGCTCCTCCTCCCAACAAGGCCAGCTCTTCGCGGGAACGGGAACGCCCGGCCAAGGCAGAGGCCACCACACTGCCGGAGAGCAAGGGTACAAGGGTGAGCAGGTTGGCAGAGGAGACCAAGGGCAAAAACAATGCCTGGCCCACCACCACCACCAGGCCCAGCCCTGCCCCGTAAAAACTGCCCAGCAACAGCCCCACCGCCGGCAAGGAGCTGAACTCCAGCTTGAACAAGGCCGCCAAAAGGGGAGCGGTCAGGGAAACTATGAGGATCAACACCCGATCCCGGCGGCGCAACCCTGGCCGCAAGCGTTGCTGCAGAGGCACAAAGACAGCCAGGCCCAGGCCCATCACGCCGGCCACCCCCACCAAGCCCCAGACGTTGATCCCGCGCTGGGTAAGCCCAAAGTGATCCAAGATGAGAAAAATTTCGGGAGTGATGACCTGATCTGCTCGCACGATCACCTGGTTCTCGGCAACCGAGATCAGAACCGGCTCGACTTTTTCCAGCTCGGCGCGGATGCGCTGCTCGGTGCGCTGGGGATCCACCTCCACGTTGGGAATGAGCACCTGCTGCAGCCACTGATAGACCAGGGCCTGCAGCTCCTGTCGTTGGGCGGCGCTGCCCGGAAACATCAAATCGTCCAGTTGGGCTTGGATCCCTTCGGCGCGAACTTCGCGGGGCAGGCCATCCACAATCCCTATCTTCTGCAGGCGCTCCAAGACCCGCCGGCTCAAGGTTTGCAAATGCTGCCAATCCGCATCTGCCAAATTGAGAACTGTGGCCGGAACAGGGGGGGTGAGCTGCTCCAGAGCCGGCAAAGCCGCTTGATAGCGCCGTTGCGCCGCTTCCACCTGGGCAATTAGCTGAGTATAGGGATCCGTCCCCGCCATCTGGGTGGCCGATCCATCCAACCAAGCCCGCTGCCAAACCTCAACAAGCTCCTGCTTGGCCCGCTGCTCCAGCTGCTCCGGTCGCCCAGAAGAGGGCTCTTCTGAAGGAGATGGGGTGGCTCCGCGGATGGCCTCTTGTCGGGCGCGAGCCTGGAAGGGTTCCCACTCCTCCGGGGAAAGCTGGCGCAGGTAGATCTGCGTTGGCAGAGACAGCAACTGGACAGAAACATAGGGCAGAGGCCCTGCCTCTTGGCGGATGGCCTCCACCTCAGCCAGGAGACCCTCCAGGTTTTGCCGCATGCTGTCGTTGGCGGTGCTGTTGATTTTGAGGGCCTGAACCACCCGCCGTCGCGCCTCAGCTTGTCGGGCCTGGGTAGCCTCCACATCTTCAATCTCCGCCGCAGCAGGGGCGAGAAACGTCTGCGGGGAGCGGCTGCCGACGGTCAGTTGTGGTTCGTTGTAGTAGCGGATCCCGTGGACGGCAGTGAGGGAGAGAAGCGCGAGGGCATAGCCGGCAATCCGCTCCGAAAGGGGGGGCCTGCTCTTTCGAGGGGAAGCTGCCTGGCGTCGCCGAGTCCAGTGTTCCGCGTTCGCGTCGGTGGCGCGAAGGGCTTTGGGCGTGAGCGGGTTTTTCATGGATTGGCCTGGCAGCGTCTTTCTCTTTTCTATCCCCTTTTGGCCGGGTAGCCCAGGAAGAGGATCTCAATCGCCGATGGTAATCTGCCCCACCATACCTGCTTCTGCATGGCCGGGAATGGTGCAAACCAAAGCGTAGACTCCAGATTTCAGGGGAATAAATTGCCACTCCACCGAAGCGCCTGGCTTCAGTTCCAATTCTCGGATCTGGCCCTTGATTTCCACACCGGCCACTTCCAACTTACGGGTCCAAACGGCATCGGCAAAATCTTTGGCGCTGAAATAATGTTTCAATTGGCTGGGGTTGCTCAGGCGAAGACGGTAGAGGCTGCCGTTGTGAAAAGACAGTTCCTTGGGCGCAAACACCAACTGATTGTCGGCAGTACCCAACTCAATAACCTTCTCCTGCGGCGTTTGTCTGGAGAGATCCCGCGCCCATACCGGATGCGGGATCCCAATCATGAGAACCGATAGCCAAATTCCCAACACCAGGAAACGACAGAACCTGCTTAACATGGCAACACCATGGAATCAAAAACTCTCTCCCGCTGAGGGGAGTAGCTTGGAAACTCAAGATAGCAGCTCGAGCGGTGGGTGGAGAGATTTTGCCGCTGCGGCTGTCTAGCCCTCTACATCCGTGTAGAGCCGCACAGTTAGGGCTTCCCCTCCGTCTTCGGGTATTTCGCCCCTCATTTCAAGGGCTACCGCAGCGACGTAGCCACCGGCAACCTGAAGCGGTAAGGTCACCCAGCGGGAGTCCTCGCCCAAAGCTGCAGAGCCGGCCAGACCTCTGCCCGTTCCCTTCAGGAGTGCCTCTTTTTGTGTCCACATTTGGAAGAAGAGGGCATCTCGCTCTGGAGCTGGACAGTTGGCCAAACGGACTTGCTCAGCAGCCGAAAAATAGCGTTGGGCGATGCGCTGCCAGCGGAGCACAGGTCGAACCCATTCCAGATCCACTCCAATGCGGTATTGCCATCTCAGGCCGATCAGGACGCGCTCGTGGGAGTGGCTGAGGTTAAACTGCAGCGGCAGGGGTGGATCCCGCCAGTAGGGTTTGCCGGTAGAACTGTGGTCGAGGGGGATCGCCTGGGGTGGAATGCCGCTGTAGCGGCTGAGCAAGCTCCGCAACCCAAGACGACCGGCCAGAAAGCGGCACCGATCCGCCGGCAGTTGTAAACGCTCTGCCCGCCGACGTTCCTCAGGAGAAAGAAAGTCGAGCTGGGGGAGCAACTTCTCCAACGGGGGGACTGTCTGCAGCCAAAGGTGCGCCTCCGACTTCCCCAACAACGGCTGCAGGGATCCCCCTGTGGCGACTGCTACCTCGCTGAAGTTGGATCCAGGCAACTCTGAAAACTGAGGATGGGATAACATGGCCTTGAATTGGTGGGGCTGGCAACACCACCCAGACAGTACACCCTTTCCTGTACGCGCTCGCGAGACCTGGTCTGACCTGATGCCCTCCTTCCACTATCCCCCCCGTCCTGACCGTGTCCGCGCAGCTCGTCAGCAGGCTATTCGTCAGGGGATCCTCTGGCTGTTGTTGGGGTTCACGGCTGTGTTGGCGGGTTCTGCCGGTGCCCTCCTGGCCGTGATGTTGCCCCGTCAGGTGATCCCAACTTCCCTCACTCCTGCAGAACAAGAAGCCTTCCGTCCTGATGCCTTACGGGCTGCGGCTCTGGATCGCTCGTTGCATATCCTCATTCTCGGCACGGACAACCCGGATCCCAGCCTGGTCACAGAACGGGATCGCCTCAACACCCGCACCGACACCATTCTCTTGGCCCGCTTTGATCCCCAGGCGCGGCGGATTACCGTTTTGTCCATCCCCCGCGACACTCGTGTGCGCTTGCCTGGCTTTGGTGTGGCCAAGATCAATGCTGCCAACTTGGCAGGGGGCCCGGCGCTGGCGGCCCAGGTGGTCAGCCACTTGATGGGTGGGATCCCGATTGACCGCTACATTCGCCTCAATACCGATGCTCTGGAAGAGCTGATCGATGCGGTGGGCGGCGTGGAAATCTACGTGCCGGAACCGATGCAATACGTGGATCACACCCAGCAGTTGTTCATCCACCTGGAACCCGGCTGGCAACGCCTCAACGGAGAACAAGCCCACCACTTTGCCCGCTTTCGCCGCGATCACCTGGGATTGGGGGATATCGGTCGGGTGCAACGGCAACAGGAATTGCTGCGGGCCTTGAGCCGGGAACTGCTCTCCCCTGCTGTCTGGCCGCGGATCCCAAAGATTTTGCAGGTTATCCGCACCAACCTCGATACCAACCTCACCTGGGAAGAGGTTCTGAGCTTGGCCAAGTTTGTCCTCACCTCTGGGGGCGATCGCATCGACCTGGTGCTGCTGCCGGGCCGCTTCAGCCAGCCGGGAGAATTCTCCACCAGCTACTGGCTGCCGGATCCAGCCGGGATCCGACGGGTGGCCGTCTCCCACTTTGGCCTGGAGGCAGAGGTAGCCCGCATTCCTCCACACCGCCTGCGCATAGCCGTGCAAAACGCAACCGGAGAGCCGGGGATGGCCCGCCGTATGGTGCAAGAATTGGTGAGGCAAGGATACGTCCATGCTTTTGCTGTGGAAGACAGCACCCAGGTGCTGCAGCAAACGGAGATCCTCGCCCAGAGCGGGGATCGGGAGGGGGCTAAACAGATCCGCGCCGCCATTGGCCTGGGAGAAGTGCGGGTAGAATCTACTGGCGTTCTCAACTCCGATGTCACCATTCGAGTCGGCCAAGATTGGGCTCAACAGTTGGCTTTGGATGAAGCACTCCGCACCACTGATGGGAACGGCCAAGCCCAAGCTCCGCCCGGAGCCGCTCAGCTCTAGAGAGCCGGTTCGGTTGCGAGTGCGGATTTCCGAAAAAGAGCCTGCTTGTCGGGGACTTTTCGGTCTCTGTAGATTAGCACTGAGCTTGTTTGAGTGCTGAGCCACCTATGACCGTGCTGGAACAGGGATCCATCACCATCCACACCGAGAACATCTTTCCCATCATCAAGCAGTCTCTCTACTCGGATCGAGAGATCTTCTTGCGGGAGCTGATCTCCAATGCTGCTGATGCCATCACCAAGCTGAAGATGGCCAGCCTTGCCGGCGAAGTGGCAGATCTCCCAGAGCCGGAGATCACGATTGCCCTCAACAAGGAGGCCAAGACCTTAGCGGTGGCCGATAACGGCATTGGCATGACTGCCGAGGAAGTGAAAAAATACATCAACCAGGTGGCTTTTTCCAGCGCTGAAGAGTTCATTCAAAAGTACAAGGGCAAAGACGCAGAGCAAGCAATCATTGGCCACTTTGGTCTAGGATTCTACTCCTCTTTTATGGTGTCGCAGCGGGTGGAGATCGACACCCTCTCCTATCGGCCCGGCAGCACGCCGGTAAAGTGGGCTTGTGACGGTACCACTACTTTTACCCTCTCCGATTCCGAGCGCTCCAGCATCGGCACCACCGTTACCCTTTACATCACCCCCGAAAACGAAGAATACCTGGAGCCAAGCCGCATTCGGGAATTGGTTCGTAAATACTGCGATTTCATCCCCGTTCCCATCAAGTTAAACGGGGAAGTGATCAACAAGCAAAAGCCCCTGTGGAGAACCTCACCTTCCGAACTCAAAGATGAGGATTACCTAGAGTTTTATCGCTACCTCTACCCCTTCCAAGAGGATCCCCATTTCTGGGTGCACATCAACACCGACTATCCCTTCATCGTGCAAGGGATCCTCTATTTTCCCAAGTTGCGCCCAGATATTGATCCCACCAAGGGTCAAGTCAAGCTGTTCTGCAACCAAGTCTTTGTCCAAGATAACTGTGAGGAAGTCATCCCCAAGTTTCTCCTGCCTCTGCGGGGGGCCATCGACAGTCCGGATATTCCCCTCAACGTCTCTCGCAGCTTCTTGCAAAATGACCGCACCGTAAGACGCATTGGGGATCACGTTGCCAAAAAGGTGGCGGATCGTCTCAATGAACTATACAGGGAAGATTACGAAAAATACGTCAAGGTCTGGCCCGACATCAGCCTCTTTATGAAGTTTGGGGCGATGAACAACGACAAGTTCTTTGCCCAGATTAAGGATATTCTCATTTTCCGAGTGGCCGGATCCCCTGCTGACAAACCCGAATATGTGACCCTGAAAGCGTACCTGGAGCGCACCCGCGACAAGCAAAACAAGCGAGTTTACTACGCCACCGATGAGGCTGCCCAGAGTGCCTACATCGATCTCCACCGCTCTCAAGGACTGGAAGTGATCATGCTGGATAGCTGGATCGACAGCCACTTCAGCAGCTTTTTGGAGCGGGAATACAAAGAAGAAGGGATCCAATTTAAGCGGGTGGACTCTGAGCTGGATGAAACGCTGGTGGATAAAGACAAAGCCGCCGAAATTGTTGACCCGGTAACGCAAAAAACCCGCAGCCAAAAGTTGGTCGATCTCTTCCGACAAGCCCTGGGCAAAGACAAGTTGCAGATCCAAGCAGAAGCCCTTAAATCGGAGTCGGTTCCGGCCATGATCTTGCTGCCGGAGACGCTGCGGCGCCTGCAGGAGCTCAACGCCGTCATCCAGCAAAAGCCGCTGGAGTTTCTGGAAGAGCACACCCTGGTTCTGAACACGGCCCATCCCCTCATCCAAAACCTGCAGTCTCTTGCCGATCAGGGTCGGGATCCCGACTTGGTTCACCTCATCTGCAATCACATCTACGATCTGGCTTTGATTACCCAGAAAAGCTTTGACCCGGCAGCCGCGCGGGCCTTTGTGCAGCGCTCCAACGAAGTGCTGACTCGGCTCACCCGCCCTCAATAGGCAGCGCTGTCCAGGGTAGACTGCAGGGCTTCCGCTCCACCGGGCAGAGACGGACGGGATCCGGCCCCGTTGCCGCTGTGGCCGTAGCTGCCTTGGAGCACGGGGGCAACTTGGCGCATCAGCGTCGCCATCTCCAGGGCACTCATGGCGTATTCCCAACCTTTGTTGCTCTTGACCCCGGCCCGCTCCAGAGCCTGCTGCAGGGTATCGGCGGTGAGGATCCCGAAAATAACCGGCACGCCGGTACGAAATCCTGCCGCCGCAATGCCCTTGGAGACCTCCGCTGCCACATAGTCGAAGTGGGGAGTTTGCCCGCGAATCACTGCCCCCAGACAGATGATGGCATCATAACGGCGAGATTGGGCCAGTTGGTGAGCCAGCAAAGGCACCTCAAAACTGCCGGGCACCCAGTAGTAGTCCACTTGCTTGCTCTCCGGGCCGACATCCACACCATGCCGCTTCAGCGCGTCCTGGCACCCTTCTAACAATTTGCCGGTGATCAGGTCGTTAAACCGACTGATGACGATGGCTAGACGCAGATCCTCCGTCTGAACAAAATTGCCCTCGTAAACTGCCATCTACGCTGCTCCAGATCTACCCAAGAGAAGAACAAGCGGAAAACCACGCTCTCCCATCCTAATTCACTGAGGGAGCCACGGCGCAGACGCCCCGGCCTTCATGCCCAGAGGTACTGCTCGAAACGATGGCTTGCTGGCCCTCTTGGCATTCAACTTCCACCCCGCCTTGGCAACCATCTGGGCTGACTCAAAAGCGGGAAGGAACATCAACGGGTAATTGTTGGCCAGGGGAGAATTTTCCCATTGCTGCGCAACCCTGGGCGAATACAAATGGCGGTGTTTGTCTTCCTGGCCGTTTCTTTTGATAAAGATCTATTTTTGTGCGGAAAGACACACCTCTACCTGAGGCCAAGACCTAGCTTGGGTGCATGACACAGCCGCTTTCTGAAATTGCCCGCGCCCAAGGGATCGGCTACTTTCTGCTCTCTTTTACCGACCTGTTTGGGATCCAACGGGCCAAGCTGGTGCCTGCCTCAGCTATCGACTTCATGGCAGAGGGTCAGGCTGGATTTGCCGGGTTTGCTGCCTGGTTGGACTTGACTCCAGCGGATCCCGATGTGTTTGCCCAGCCGGAGCGCGAGCGCCTGTTTCAACTGCCCTGGCAGCCGGAAGTGGCCTGGATGCCTGCCGATCTAGTCCAGGTCAACGGGGATCCCTTGCCACAAACCCCCCGCTGGGTATTGAAGAAGGTGTTGTCCCAAGCAGAAGCTATGGGCTTTCAAGTCAAGACGGGGATCGAATGCGAGTTCATGCTTCTGTCGCCAGAAGAGTGGGCCATTTCCGATGAGCGCGACCAGCAGGCCAAGCCCTGCTATGACCAGCAAAGTTTGATGCGGCGTTTCTCGGTGATCCGGGACATCTGCGATGGCATGCAGAAGCTGGGCTGGGATCCCTATCAAAACGATCACGAAGATGCCAACGGCCAATTTGAAATGAACTGGCGGTTTGACGATGCCCTAGTTACGGCTGATCGCCACGCCTTTTTCAAATACATGGTGAAAAGCATTGCCGAAAAGCATGGCTATCGAGCTACCTTCATGCCCAAACCCTTTGCCCATCTGACGGGCAACGGCTGCCACACCCATATTTCTCTTTGGCAGGGGGAGCAAAACCTATTCGCCGATCCCCAAGGGGAATTGGGGCTTTCTCAACTGGCCTATCACTTCATCGGCGGGGTGCTGCACCATGCACCTGCTTTGTGTGCCCTCACCAACCCAACGGTCAATTCTTATCGTCGCCTCAATGCCCCTGTCACCCTCTCTGGAGCCACCTGGTCTCCCAATACGATCAGCTACAGCGGCAATAATCGCACCCACGCCATTCGGATCCCGGATGCCGGGCGGTTTGAATTGCGTTTGGCCGATGCTGCCGCCAATCCCTATCTTTTGGCTGCTGGTCTCATTGCCGCCGGTCTGGACGGGATCCAACACCAACGGGATCCTGGCCCCCGCTGCGACAACAACACCTACACGGATCCCCTCCCCAATGCCCCAACGTTGCCCGGCTCTCTGGTCGAAGCCCTCAACCACTTAGACCAAAGTACCCTGTTCCGTAGCAGGCTGGGGGATCCCTTTGTGAATGCCTACCTCAAGCTCAAACGCCAACAGTGGCAGGAATACAACCGTCAGATCACGCCCTGGGAGCGGGAAACAACCTTGGATTGCTAGCCCGGTAGTTGTTGTTATCTCATTACACCTTGAGAGAGGGCTTCCAACTGGCCTGGAGTGACCCTAAACCTGGGCCAACTGGTGTTGAGCTGCCTGCCGCATCACCTCTACTGGCACAGGCTTGCCTCCCAGCCAAAGCGATAGAGCCTTGGCCCCCTGGTGAACCAGCATCTCTAGTCCACTGATGGGGGTATGTCCCAACTCGGCGGCCATCCGCAGCAGAGGAGTGGGATCCGGCACATAGATCAGGTCGTAGACGATGGCACCCGGAGACAGCAGGCCCAGTTGCTCCCGGCTCAGGGGAGAGAGCTCCTGACCGCCAGGGGATCCCGGCTTGTGCATGCCCACGGGGGTGGTGTTGACCAAAAGCCGCGTCTGAGACAGGTAGCAATTCAACTCCGCCCAGTTCACCGTCTCCACCTGAGGCCAGGTCTGTTGCAAGGCCAGCAATGAGTTGGGGGATCGCCCCGCCACCCGCACCGGCCCCAGCCCCAACTCCAAACAGCCTTGGATGGCCGCCCGCGCTGCCCCCCCGGATCCCAGAATGAGAGTAGGGATCCCTTTTTCCAGACCCAGCAAAGGCTGCACAAAGCCATCGATATCGGTATTGGTGCCCGCCCACCCGCCCTCTGGCAAGGGGTAAACCGTATTCACCGCCCCCACCGCTGCTGCCCGCGATTCAATCTGATCGAGCAAAGGGAGAATGGCCTGTTTGTGAGGAATCGTCACATTAAACCCCCGCACCCCAATGGCCGCTAGCCCTGCCACCGCCGCCGCCAAGTGTTTTGGAGCCACCGGAAACGGCACATAGCAATAGTTTTCCCCCATAGCTGCCAAAGCAGCATTGTGCATGGCTGGGGATAAGCTGTGGGCCACCGGATCCCCGATTAGACCGAGCAATTGGGTGCTTCCCGAAATCCGACCGTCCACCGGCTCAGCCAACTCCTCAAGGGATCCCTGAAGTCACTTTAAAGACTACTGAGACTCCGACTCAACCCGCTGCAGAGTCTGCCGGTAGCGATGGCGCCAGCCGGCCAGAGATTCTTCCGAAATGTGGTCGATCAAGGTGCTCATCTCCGCCAGGATCTGGTAAACGCGGTCAAAGCTTTGTCGGGTTCGCTCTTCCTGTTCCGGTTGACGCGCCTGCACCATGTACAAGCTCATCTTGATGGTTTGCAGGCGGTTTTTGCCCAAATCTTCCAGCATTTCCCGAATTTGCCCGATTGCCTCCCGCCTCACCTGTCTCTGCCGCCGTCGCAACAGCCAAAAGAGGATCCCGTGGATAACCCCCACCAAAGTGGCGCTGACCGCCGTTGCCGTTTCTAGCGAAAAAGCGCTGCGGCTGGCCACAAAACCACTTAGCAGAATCACCCCTATTCCCACCGCTGTCAAGACTAGCTCAATGTTGTTTAGGAACCATCTTCCTGCTGGTCTCCAGATCCCAGATCCGGCCACTTGACCCTGAAGAATGCCCATCATAGCCTTTTGCACCTCCCTTCCGTCTCTCCCGTTCGCTCAGCCCATCGCTACCTGCTCAGCCGTCCCAAAGCCAGGCGCGGTCTTCTACGGCTCAGTTGACGCTTCAGACAAAGCTGCCGGAGTTTTCGCCGCCGCAAGCGCAAGGGTCTATGGGCCAGGGATCCCGCTGTGGACAGTTCCGGTGCAGAAGCCTGCATTTTTTGGCTGAGCTCTTGATGGTGTTGGCGGAGATCCTCAATCTGCCTGAGGCGAGTCTCCAGCTCTCGGCGCAGTTCGGCGTTTTCTTTTTCCAGACGCTGCAGGCGTTTCAGCAGCTCTGAGGACTCCGTTCCGCTGACGCGGTCGGAAACTGGGATGGGATGGGGAGCAGTCACCACCGAGCTGTGCACATTCCTGCTATCTCGCATAGCCTGGGCAGCCCGACGCAACAGAGCCACCCCCTTGGGATCATCGCTGTCCATGAGGCTGGCCGCTCCAAACTGGAGCTGCACCGGCAGCGCCCGCCCATTCACCACAAAGGGATCCTGAATCATCCGCTGACAGCAGCGTTCGGCAGCCATTTGCGCAGCAGCCAAGGTGCTCCCGGAGAGCAGAATGATAAACTGCCCCTCGTCGTAGCAAAACAGGTCGTCTCCATCGCGCAGGTTATTGGCCAAACGCTCCCTAAACAGTTTGAGCAGATCAGCCCGACCGTCAGCATCCAGCCCTTGTGCCAGAGAACCGAGGTTGGCCAAGCGCAGCACAAACAAGCTGAGGGGTTCCGATTGGGCACGGGCCTGGGCCACCCGCAGCGGCAAACGAGCCACCAAATCCTGACGGTTACCCACCTCCAAACCAATCGACTTGGGGGGAGAGGGAGGAGATTTTTGCCCAGTTTTGAGCAGATATTGCTGGCGGCGACTTTCTACAATGCGCAGCCCTGCCCGCACCCGCGTCAGCAGCTCTGCAGCCTGAAAGGGTTTGGAAAGAAACTCATCGGCGCCTGCCTCCAAAGCCCGCTCCATGCTATCGTTGCCCTCGCGGGCAGTCATAATGATGTAGTACACCCAAGCATATTCCGGCAGTTGCCGCAGTTGACGGCACAGGTCCAGGCCGTTCAGGGAGGGCATGACCCAATCGGCAATGATCAGATCTGGGGGTTGGCGGCGAATTTGCTCCAGCGCGGAGAGGCCATCCAAAGCATAAGAAATACTGCAGCCCTGCTTGCCCAAAAAGTTGGACAGCATCTCTGCCACCATGTAGCTATCATCCACGATCAGTACACGGGCTTGCAGACTGCCGTCTTGGCTTCTGCCAGAGCCGAGTTTCGCCTTCTCAGGCGCAGGAGCTGCACTAGCGCTCTCCGGTCTGGGATCCATAGACAAACTGAGGCAGGATGGCGAGAAAATCCGGGAAAGCAAACTACCCGCAACTTTCCATCGTTATTCTAATGCGGTAGCAAACAGCAGCCGCTTCCACTTTGCCGAGTTGGTTAGATGGATTGAATCACTCTTGAATCACTGAGACTTCGCTCGTCCAGAGCCGCTGTCTGTTGCTGCCCAAGGCTTGCCCTGAGTAGGAATCTTTTGGCGGGAGAGCTGAAATCTATGTGGTGAACATTTGTGAATTATTCGAGGCAGCAAAGCAGAGGCTCAGTAACGGATCTCGAGGGTGACTTGGGCGCGCACGGTTTGCTGTCCCCCCTCCACCGGTGTGGATGCCGTTTCTAGACGGGCATAGTCGGCGCGGGCAAAGGGGATCGGCGGCGGGATCATGTAGCCATCGCTCTGAATCTGGATGCGCTCGACGGAACGGATGCTCAGGTTCAAGGCCCCCAGCACATCCTGGGCTTGACGTTGGGCATCTTTCACGGCTTGGGTTAGGGCGCGGCTGCGCGCCTCCAACAGGGTGGCTTCATCGGCCCGGAAACTGACCGATTCCACCTGGGTGGCTCCGGCGGCCACAGCTTCGTCCAGCACTTGCCCGGCTCTGGCCACAGGCACCTCGAATTGCAGACTGTTTTGCCCCTGTACACCCGTTAGGCGAGGTTGGCCATCCCGGTAGTCGTATTGCGGGTAGAGGGAAATGCCGGTGGTTTGTAGAGCGCCTACTTGCAGCTCCTTGAGGCGATTGACCAGCCGCTCTGAGCGTTCTGCCACCTGTTGTTGTACCGATTGCGCCGTCTCCCCCTGGATCACCACCCCCAAGCGAATGAGGGCAATGGAGTTCTCTACAGAGACCGATCCCTGTCCTGTAACCGTCAACATTCGGGATCCCTCAGCGGGACTGGCCATCGCTCCACCTCCGGCGATTATGTTCCAACCCAACAGGGCCACCGCCAGTACCAGGCCCAGCCACGCCACCCCCTTCAGCCCTTTCCAACCCCTGATCCCGTTCATTGCTTTCCCCTTCTGTGGTTTAATCCCAGCCTACTCCCACCGCTCCTCAGCCTGATCCGACAAAAGCCCCAGCCACCAGTTCCCTAACCTCACCCAGCCGGTGCGTTCTTGCCCCCACGGATCCCGTATCCGCACACGGAATACCCGTCGATACTTGGAAGTGCTCCCGGAAAAAGGCCCCAGCCGCCAGTACCGTGCCTCCTGGCTCAAAATGGAGTAGCCATGCTTTGCCGCCCACCGCTGCAGCAGCTCTTGGCTGCGTCTTTGTTCCCAGACAAAAATTCCCATGAAAAGGGCAACAGCAACCGCTACCCATACTAGGGTCAATGCCAGCTCAGACATGGGGGTAGACAGCAAGGCTACTGCCCATCCTATGTGAGTTGCTCCAATGCTGGGATCCCCGGCTGCAAAAGTTAACCTTCGCCGCTTACCCGCTCTTAGACCCTAGATAGAGGGATCCCTGCTTCAACCCATCAGGCCGTATGATCGAGGCAGGGTGGTCAAAACTTAATTTGTTCTCAATTTGTTAAGGTCTCTTTAAGAATGGCGGAATCGAAACTGCGACAACTGCTGCGCGATCTGGATGTTGAGCTGCAAAAAACCCCTGGCCTGGACGAAAAGCAGCGGCAGCACATTGCCACCATTCGCCAGGAAGTGGAAGCGGTGCTGGCCGAGCTGGGATCCCGAACCGAGAGCAAACAGAGCCAAGGGCATAGAGATCGCATTGGAGAGGCGCTGGGCCTGTTCGAGACCTCCCATCCCAACCTCACCCTGATCCTGGAGCAGGTGATCGACACGCTGGCGGGAATGGGTTTGTAGGTTCATGGTCGGTAAAAGGGCTCACCAGAAAGCTCCCTTGCTTGCTAGCCTTGGTAATGCGTTGAAAGCTCCTGCTCTATGACCAGCACTCTCCACTCCACCTCGTTTAACACCACCCGCTCCAAGCAGGTTTTTGCCCGGGCACAAAGCCTCATGCCGGGGGGGGTTAGTTCTCCGGTACGGGCCTTCAAGTCGGTGGGCGGGGATCCCGTAGTGTTCGACCGCGTCTCAGGGGCCTACGCCTGGGATGTGGACGGCAACCAATACATCGACTACATCGGCAGTTGGGGGCCGGCGATTGTTGGCCACGCTCACCCCGAGGTCATTGAGGCTCTGCGCCGAGCTTTGGAGAAAGGCACCAGCTTCGGCGCCCCTTGCGTTCTGGAAAATGAGCTGGCGGAGCGGGTCATTGAGGCGGTGCCCAGTGTGGAGATGGTGCGCTTTGTCAATTCCGGCACCGAAGCTTGCATGGCGGTGCTGCGCTTGATGCGGGCCTATACCGGTCGGGAAAAGGTGATCAAGTTTGAGGGCTGCTACCACGGCCATGCGGATATGTTTTTGGTGAAAGCCGGTTCGGGGGTGGCCACGCTGGGCTTGCCAGACTCGCCTGGGGTGCCCAAGGCAGCTACCAGCGCTACGCTGACGGCTCCCTACAACGACCTGGAGGCAGTCAAGGCCCTGTTTGAACAGCACCCCGACTCCATTGCCGGAGTCATCCTAGAGCCGGTGGTGGGCAATGCCGGCTTCATTCCCCCTCAGCCGGGCTTTTTGGAAGGGTTGCGGGATCTCACCCAAAAGTACGGAGCCCTACTGGTATTTGATGAGGTGATGACCGGCTTTCGCATCAGCTATGGCGGTGTACAGGCCAAGTTTGGGGTCATCCCCGATTTAACGACCCTGGGCAAGGTCATCGGCGGCGGCCTGCCGGTGGGGGCCTACGGCGGTCGGCGAGAAATTATGGAAATGGTGGCTCCAGCGGGGCCGATGTATCAGGCAGGGACTCTTTCCGGCAACCCCCTGGCCATGACAGCAGGGATCCAGACGCTGGATATTTTGCGTCGTCCGGGCACCTACGAGTACCTGGAGCGGATTACCGAGAAGTTGGCGACGGGGCTATTGCAGATCGCACGGGAAACAGGGCATGAGATGTGTGGGGGCTATCTGCCCGGCATGTTTGGCTTCTTTTTTACTGCCGGCCCGGTGCGCAACTACGAAGAGGCCAAGACTTCCGATCTGCAGAAATTTGCCCGCTTCCATCGCGGCATGTTGGAGCGGGGAGTCTATCTGGCGCCCTCGCAATTTGAGGCCGGCTTCACCTCCCTGGCCCACACAGAGGCCGATGTGGAGAAAACTCTAGCCGCCGCGCGAGAGGTGTTGAGCACCCTCTGAGTCTGCAATTCACCCTCTTTCGAGGCGGGATCCCTGCTATGGCCGAGCATATCCATCGCAACTGGAGCATCACCACCCAAGCTACAGAGAAGGGGTTTATCTTTCGCTGCCGGCTGCTCCAGCAAGATGGCTCTTGCGAGTCGGAGATTGGCACCAAAGCCTACGGCTACTTTCAAAACGAGGCCGAAGCTATTCTGGCGGGCATGGTCTGGATCGACCGGCAGCAACTGCCAGATCACCTAGACGGTCTACTGTTTGACAATGAGGAGCCGGAAGGTTAGATAGGGGCTTCTTCTCGCACCAGCCGTTCCCAACCCAAGCCTTTGAGGGCTGCATTGCGCCGCAGCGGTCGGGTCACCAGCTCCAGCAGAGCTTGGGCGTTGCCGAAGCCGTGGATCTGAGCGAAGGTAAACTCCACCGACCACTTGGTGGTTATCCCGCGCGCCTCTAGGGGGTTGGCGTGGGCCATACCTGTGATCACCAGATCCGGCTGCAGGGCCTTGATGCGCTGGATTTGGTTGTAGTTATCCGGCTTTTCTACGATGGTGGGCTTGGGCACTCCCATCTCTTCGCAGGTGCGCTCCAAGAGGGCCAGCTCAGCCGCTTGGTAGCGTTTGTCCATGTAAGGGATCCCGATTTCCTGCACCGTCATGCCGCAGCGCACCAAGAAACGGGCCAGCGAGATCTCCAGCAGGTTATCGCCCATGAAGAAAACGCTTTTGCCTCGCACCAGCTCCAGATAATCCCGAACTTGGGGATGGCTCCACACTTCCGCTTCCCGCTCTGCCAAGCCTTGAGTTGGGATCCCCAATTCGCGGGCAATGGCTTCTATCCAGGCGCGGGTGCCATCCGGCCCGATGGGAAAAGGAGCGGTGATGAGCTTAGCCTTTTTACGGCGTACCAGCGTGGTGGCCGTGCGGCTGAGGAAAGGATTCACCCCCACCACGTAGGTGCCCGGCTCGATGGCCGGCAGCTCCCCATAGCGTTTGGCCGGCAACCAGCCGGAGACGCGGATCCCGTGTTTTTTCAGCTCCAGGGTGAGTTGGGTCACCACCGGATCGGGCACCGAGCCGAAGATCACCAAGGGGGGATGCTTGTGGAAGCCTTCCTCCTCTTTCTTTTTTCCGGAGCGGAGCCCGTAGAAAAGGGCCTGGAGACCCCCGCGGGTTTCCTGCTCCTCTGCCCGCACCTGCTCTGGGCAGCGCTGAGCCATCGAGGCCAAAACCGTATCTTCCCCTTGGGTAAAGGCGTAGTCGAGGCCATTGGCCCGGGCCACCACAATCGGGATCCCAATCTCCCCCTCCAGCTTCTGGGCTAGGCCCTCCAGATCCATTTTGATGATCTCGGTGGTGCAGGTGCCGATCCAGACAATCACGCTGGGATTGCGATCCCGCTGAATTTGCAGGCACAGCCGCTTCAGCTCCTCATAGTCGTTGAGCTTGGCGCTAATATCCCCCTCTTCCAGCTCCGCCATGGCATAGCGGGGCTCGGCAAAGATCATCACCCCCATGGCGTTTTGCAGAAAGTAGCCACAGGTTTTGGTGCCGATGACCAAAAAGAAGCTGTCTTCAATTTTTTGATAAAGCCAAGCTACACAGCTAATCGGGCAAAAGGTATGGTAATTGCCGGTTTCGCACTGAAAGTTAAGGGCGTTGGCACTATCCAAAGCAGCATTCATGCTCGTCTCCTAAAAACATAAAAGAAGGGAACGTTGCCAACTAGAGGGCTACCAACTGGGGCACACCCACCAATTTTTCGCTGAGATCCCAAAGCAATTTGGCCTTGGCATCGTCTGCCGCCTCGTCAGAGACTTCTTGGTTAAAGGGCTTGGCATTCTTGCGTTGCCGGTTACCCCAGCTCCAGTAGAATCCCGACCGACGAAACTCGGGATCGGCCACCACTTGGGCCACCCGCTCTCCGGCCAATTCCTGAGAAACAAATCCGCCCGTGATGTTTTTTTGAAACCAGGGGAAAAGTTTTTGAAACAGGGGATAGTGATGGCGGAACAGAGCCGTGGTGGCTACACACCCCGGATAGAGAGAGAGGAACGTGATGCCTGTGCTCTCATGGAAGCGGCGGTGTAGCTCGCGCATGGTGAGGATATTGCAGACTTTGCTGTCTTTGTAGGCTTTCACCGGATCGAATTTGCCGCCATCGGCCATGCTGATGGGATCCTTAAAGCCCTGGGCAAATCCCCGCAGATCCCCCAGGTGGGGTTGGGGTGGGATCTTACCCCCCAGCTCTTTGGGATTGTGGGTAACCGTGCCCAAGATCACCAGCCGCCGATCTGGATAGGTGGAGCGTTTCAGATCCTCCAACATCAAATGGCAGAGCAAGAAATGCCCCAGATGGTTGGTGGCCATGGTCAGCTCATATCCTTCCGGGCTGCGCAAGGGCTGCTTGAGCAAGGGCATGTAGATGGCGGCATTACAGACCAAGGCGTCCAAGGAACGGCCCCAGTTGCGGAACTGCTCGACAAACCGCCGCACGCTGGCCAAGCTGGCTAGGTCGATCTGCATCAGGGTATAGCTGCCCTGGGGGATCCCCACTTGCTGGGCCGCCCGGTAGGCTTTGTCCAGATCCCGACAGGCCATCACCACGTGCCAGCCGCGCTTGGCCAAGGCCAAAGCTGAGTATAGGCCAACACCCGAGGAAGCTCCGGTAATCACGACGGTGGGTTGCTCTTGTCCTTGCATATCCAACTCCTGTGCCATTTCCTTCCCAAAGCGGGATCCCTACAGGATCCATCTTGGGGGGGAAAGCGGATCGGACAACAAATTGATAAGGTTTGCGACGGTTTTCCGAAACAGTGGCTTCATCTTTGGACACACTGCCCAAGCCGGCAGGGGATCCCTTACACCAAGGCCAGTTGGCGGGCTGGAGTGTTGTAAAAGTCGGAGAGCAAAGCAAACAGCTCCCGATCCTCGGCAGGTTGGGGCACGATCCCTTCCGGACGGGCCAGCAGCTCATCGGCGATGTTCAGGTAGTACTGGCAGACAGGCTCCAGGCTGGGATCGGTTTCCGCCATCTCGAAGAGGGTTTTGCCCTTGACCCGCGAGACGCGAATATCTTCAATGAGGGGAAGCACCTCGATAACCGGCATGGGAACTGCCGAGACGTATTTGTCAATCAGATCCCGCTTACTGGTGCGATTGCCGATCAGCCCGGCCAACCGCAGCTTGCGGGTTTTGGCCTTTTCTCGCACCGAGGCAGCAATCCGATTGGCGGCAAACAGGGCATCAAAGCCGTTGTCGGTTACGATCAGGCAGTAGTCGGCGTAGTTGAGGGGAGCCGCAAAACCGCCGCACACCACATCCCCCAGCACATCGAAGAGGATGACATCGTACTCATCGAAGGCGTTCAGCTCCTTCAGGAGTTTGACGGTTTCCCCCACCACATAGCCGCCACAGCCGGCCCCTGCCGGGGGCCCACCCGCTTCCACGCAGTCCACGCCGCCGTAGCCGCGGTAGATCACATCTTCTGGGTAGATGTCTTCGTGGTGATAGCCCTTGGCTTCCAGGGTGTCGATGATGGTGGGGATGAGAAAGCCGGTCAGGGTGAAGGTGCTGTCGTGCTTGGGATCACAGCCAATCTGCAAGACCTTTTTGCCCCGCCTGGCCAAGGCCACCGAGATGTTGCAACTGGTGGTGGATTTGCCGATCCCACCTTTTCCGTAAACCGCCAATTTCACAGCGCGTTCCTCCATGGGGCAGACAAGGGACATTATCGGCAGCCAACCCGCCCCCTGAGAACTGTTGCGAAGGATAAAGGTGGATCCCTCAAAAAGCTAGAAGTTCCCAGATCTTGCAAATGGTCCTAAGAAAGTTCCCAGGGCTTCTCAAGTCGATTTTTGATGTTTTTCCCGATTTTAGTTTTAGATATACTTTCATCAGTGATCAAAAGAAAACAATTCCAGATGACAATTCACCCAAATCGGGAAGGATTCAGCTATGCCATGGCGCTGATCCCGTCCTCTTGGCTTGTCGCTGAGGCAGGGCTGAGTCGAGAAAGAATCAAGAATGGTCTCAATTCTCCGGGGAAGGTGGGGAGAACCCTTCACTCTCAGGGATCAAAGGCAAACGTAACTCGCACCGCTCCTGCAGAATCCACCTCGATACGGCGCAGGAATTCCCGCAGGTAGGCACGCCGTTCGGTCTCGCTGAGGTCTTGCCAGAAGGGGGGGATGGAGAGGGTTTGGATGGTCTGGGTGAGGTTGGCGGGGGGGAGTTGCTCCAGCTTTTGGGCCAAGCGGGCCGTCTCTGCTCGCAACTGGTAGCGACGCTGGGCCAGAGAGGCTTCGTCCATCAGTCCAGATTGCTGTAGCTCTTCCAATTGCCGCAGCCGCTCGGCGTTGGCCTGGATTTGGGCTTGCAGCTCTTGGCGGACTTGGGTGAGGGCTTGTCGATCCAGCGTCTGGGCGCGTTGGGGCAGTTGTTCGCACACCTGCCGGATCACCTCCTGCAGGACTTCGGTGTAGGGGAGGCTGTAGCGACAGGTTTGGCAGCGCAGATAGAGGTAGGGGGATCCGTTCTTTTTCCCCTTGCGAGGGGTGGTTTGCACAATGCGCAGAAGGCTGCCACAAGCGCAGCAATGAACCAGGCCGGCCAAAGCGCGGGGGGCGCTGGCGCTGCGACGCGGGATCCCTTGGTTGCGTTTGAGCCAGCGATCGATCTGGGCGGCTTCCGTGCGGCTGAGAAGGGCCGGGTGAGTGTCCCGCAGGGTGGTGCCGTCGGCATAGGCCAGATCCCCGCGGTATACCGGGTTGAGCAGCCAGTTGCGTCCGGTGGCCACAGAAATCCGCTTGTGGTGTTTTTCCTCCAAGAAGCGCACCGCCTGCCGCAGGGATCCGTAGAGGAGAAAGTGCTGGAAAAAATCCTGAACGATGCTGGCCTGCCGGCGATCCAGCACGTAGCGTTCCCCTTCGCGGCGGTAGCCAAAGGGGGCAGGGCCAGGGGGGGGTTTGCCCGCCAGGCGGTTTTGGGCTTGGCTGCAGCAGAGGCGGCGGCTTTGCAACTGATGGGGGATCTCGGCCAGCAGCGGGATCCAATCGGCAGCCTTGGTGGGGGTTTGCAGGCCGGATTCGGTGACCAAGCTGAGGCGGATCCCGGAGTGTTGGATTTGCAGCAGCCGCTCGTGGATTTCATCCGCCCGATCCCCCAGATCCGACAGGCGCAAGAGCAGCACTTCCTGCACCAAGCCGGCTGTGATGCGTCGGAACAGCTCCTCCAAATGAGTTCGGGATCCCCAATCGTGCAGGATGGGATCGGCCCCTCGCCCCTGGAGCCAGGCCAACTCCTGTTCCGGCAAAGGAGCATGGGAAGGCGTGTAGAGGTAGCCGCAAACGCTCATGGACAAGCCACCCAGCTGTCATCACTACTGCTGCGCCAGAGCAGCATCAAGCACCTGGCGAATGTTGCCCTGGGCCTGTTGCAAGTGCTGACGAGCTTCCTGAGCAGAGCACCCCAGCAAGGCCACAAGGATCGCGGTTTTCACCTCTCCATCACAAGCCTGCAGCAATTGGGCAGCCGCGGCGGGATCCAGATCGCAGGCTAGGGCCACCATTCGCTCCGCCCGCTGCTTGAGCTTGGCATTGCTGGCCTGGAGATCCACCATTAGGTTGCCATAGGTCTTGCCCAAGCGGATCATCACTCCAGTGGAGATCGTGTTCAACACCAGCTTTTGGGCTGTGCCGGCTTTCATGCGGGTGGATCCGAGGATCACCTCCGGCCCCACCAAAGGGGCAATGGCAATGTCCACCTGCTCGGTTAGCGGGGAAGGGTGGTTACAGGCCAGGCCAATCGTGAGCGCCCCCATGCTCCTAGCGGCTTGGATCCCACCCAGCACATAGGGGGTACGACCGCTGGCAGCAATTCCCACCACACTATCTTGAGCTTGGAGGTGAAGACCCTCCAGCGCGCGGGCAGCCGCTTCTGCGTCGTCCTCTGCACCCTCTACCGCCTGGGTCAGGGCTTTTTCCCCCCCGGCGATCAAAGCCACCACCTGTGCGGGGGAAGTGCCAAAAGTGGGTGGGCACTCAGCCGCATCCAGTACCCCCAGGCGACCTGAGGTTCCTGCCCCGATATAGATCAGCCGCCCGCCGTGACGCATCCGCTGGGCAATGGCATCGATGGCTTGGGCAATCGGCTCCGCCTGAGCAGCCACCGCTTCCGGCACCTGCCGATCCTCGGCGTTGATCCGTTTCACCAGTTCCAAGGTGCTGAGACGGTCGATCTCGGCTGTAGCCGGGTTGGGGCTTTCGGTCAGGGATCCGGGATCCCCGGCCACTTGTGGAGAATCCATAGCAGTGCTTGCTTAGGGGAGAGGGATCCCACGTTTTGTCCCCTCAGATTCTATCTAGCGGTGGCAAGGGATCTCTTGAGGGATCAGTAAACGGAAGAAGAACTGCGCCAACAGCGTCGCCAGCATCCATTCCCGCCAAAACCCCTGCCAACGGGAACGCAGCACGGCCACGGTAGTCCTTCTCCCAGGATGCCCTCATCACCGGCGGCGACCAGCCCAAATACGCCTCAGTCGGCAGCCCAACCGGTGAATTGACGAAGGCGAGCGCCGCCCAGTGGCGGTACTCTAGAAGGTGTTCTAAGGACTCCGTCCCGCTACTGCGATGAGTAAGTCCATGCAAGCGATGGCAAGGACTCCGTCCCGCTACCGCGACCAGCCTGCCCTGCGCATCTTGATCGTGCGCCATGGTGAGAGCACCTTCAACCTGGAAAATCGCATTCAAGGCCGCTCCGATCTCTCCCGGCTCACCCCCACTGGAGAAGTGCAGGCGCAGCGTGTAGCCGAGGCCCTGGCCGGGATCCCGTTGGATTGCGCCTATTGCAGCCCCCTGTCTCGCGCCCTCGAGACAGCTCGCATCCTTTTGAAAGACCGAGAAGGGATCCCTCTGCACGTTACCGATCAACTGCGGGAGATCGACCTGACGGCCTGGGAAGGGCTGACCTTTGCCGAGGTGCAGGAGAAATACCCCGAAGATTACCACCTGTGGCGGCACCATCCCGACACCCTGGAGCTAGAGGGCCGCTTTCCGGTGCGGGATCTCTGGCAGCAGGCGCAGGGGTTTTGGGAAATGCTGGCTTTCCATCTGCAATCGGCTTCGGGCCCCTGGAACCATGGAGCGGATCCCTCCCCAAGGCAGCCCCTCAATATCCTCATCGTGGGCCACAGCGGCATCAATCGCGCCCTGGTCAGCACCGCCATCGGCCTGGGGCCACACCACTATCACCGCCTTGGGCAGGATAACTGCGCCATCAGCGTTCTCAATTTTCCCGAGGGCCTGCAGGGGCCGCCACAACTGGAATCTCTGAACATCACCGCTCACCTCGGCCAAGCCCTGCCCAAGCGCAAGCAGGGGATGCGCATCTTGCTGGTGCGGCATGGGGAAACCCAATGGAACCGAGAGCGCCGTTTTCAAGGGCAGCGGGATATCCCCCTCAATGCCACCGGGGAGGAACAGGCAGCCAAGGTGGCAGAATTTTTGGCCACTCAACCTCTGCAACTGGCCTTCTCCAGCCCCCTGAAGCGCCCTTGGGCCACAGCCGATGCCATCTGCAGCAACCACAGCAACCTCATTTTGCGCCCAATGCCCGACTTGCAAGAGATCTGCCACGGCGACTGGGAGGGCAAGCTGCAAAGCGAAGTCGAAGCCGAATACCCCGGCGAGCTGGAGCGCTGGCAACGGGATCCCGCCAGTGTGCAGATGCCCAATGGGGAAAACCTTCACCAGGTGTGGGAGCGCACTCGCTCCGCTTGGCAGGAGCTTTTGGCCATCACCGCAGCCCAGTTTCCTCAGGGCACGGCGGTTGTTGTTGCCCACGATGCCATCAACAAGGCGATCATCTGTCAGTTGTTCGACCTTTCCCCCCAAGCCTTTTGGATCTTCAAGCAGGGGAATGGCGCCATTACGGTGATCGACTATCCAGAAGGCAAGGAGGGTGCCCCGGTTTTGAAGGTGTTGAACCTCACCACCCATCTGTCGGGCCAGATCTTGGACTGCACCACCGCTGGAGCTTTGTGAAGATGGGATCCTCTCCTCTCCGCAAGCTGACCGGTCGCGTTAGCGGGACGGAGTCCTTACCAGATGTGTGTCTCCAGAGAGTGCGCCTATTGGATCCCTTGCGCCAGCGGGATGAAGTAACCGATGTGTGGTTGCAAGAGGGTCGCCTGCGGGCCACCGAGCCAGCAGGGATCCCTGCCGACATCCCCACCATCGATGGCTCAGGTTGGGTGGTGGGGCCGGGTTTGCTGGATCTGTATGCCCACAGCGGCGAGGGGGTTGGCAACGGTCGCGTAAGCGGTGCGGAGCACTTTCTGGCCCACAGTCGGGAAACCCTGACCTCTTTGGCTGCAGCGGCTTTGGCGGGAGGCTTTACCCAGGTGGGGCTTCTGCCCACCCCCCTTCCCGGAAGCGGCTTTTTTCCGGTGCTGGATCGCCCGGAGCACTTGAACCGCTACCCCCGCCAATTGGGGGATCCCCGCTGGCTGCCCTGGGCTGCCCTGAGCGTGGGTGGCCAAGGAGAAACTCCAACCCCCTGGGGAGAACTGGCGCAAGCGGGAGCAGTTGGTTTTGCAGAAGTTCAGCCACTGCGCTCCTTGGCTTTGGTGCGGCGGGCTCTGGAGTATTTGCGGCTGGAGAATAAACCCCTGCTGCTCTGGGCCTGGGATCCCACCTTGGCCGGGCAAGGTAGCCTCTACGAAGGGATCTGGGCGCTGCGCCTGGGGCTGAAAGGGATCCCTGCCAGTGCCGAAACTGCCGCTCTGGCCCGTCTCTTGGAGGTGATCAGGAGCGTTCCTTCCCCTCCGCCTGTGCACATCATGCGCCTGAGCCAAGCCCGCAGCCTGGAGCTGATCCAACAGGCCCAAGCCGAAGGACTGCCGGTTACCGCCAGCGCCACTTGGATGCACCTGATCTTGTCCGAAGAGGCCGTCTTTGAGCACCGCTACGATCCCCACCTTCGCCTTCTGCCCCCTCTTCCCAGCGCCGGCGACCGAGAGGCTCTGATCGCCGGGATCCGTTCCGGCAACTTGGGGATCGCTACGGATCACCACCCCTACACCTACGAAGAGAAAACCCTGCCCTTTGCCGATGCCCCGCCGGGGGCGATGGGCCTGGAGCTGGCTCTGCCGCTGCTGTGGCAACATTTGGTGGCAACGGGATCCCTGACGGCGCTGCAACTGTGGTCTGCCCTCAGCCTGTACCCGGCCCGCTGCCTAAACCTAGATCCGCCCACCCTCACCCCCCACAGCGACTGGGTGCTGTTTGATCCCACCCACCCTTGGACGGTTTCTGCGGCCACTCTCCACTCCCGATCGCCAGCGACTCCCTGGCTGGAGAAAACCCTGTGCGGCAAGGTGTTGCACACCCATGTCGAGGAGATCCCATCCCGCAGCTCTGCCCCTTGATCCCGAAGAAGGCCGACAAGACCTGTCCGGAGAAAGAGCCAATTCAAAGAGGGGGATCCCTTCCCGCCAGCGGGACGGGGTCCCGAATTCAAAACTCCCCGGCCAGAGCGGCTACACAACGCTCACACAGCTCTGGATGTTCGGCAAATTCCCCCACACGGGTGGAATAGTTCCAGCAGCGCACGCACTTTTGGCCGTCAGCCGGAAAAACAGAGACCTCCAAGCCTTGACCTGAGGTTTTCTCCAGTTCCACCTGTGAGGTGATGAACAAGTAGCGCAACTCGGCAGCCCGCTCCTGCAAAAGAGCGTATAGGCTGGGATCCGCTACCTTCAGGATTACCTTGGCCTCGGTGGAAGCGCCGATGGGCTTAAAGGACTCCGTCCCGCTAACGCGACCGGTACGGGCTTGCTCCAGAGCCTTGTTCACCTCTTGGCGCACCTCTCGCAGCTGCTCCCAAATGGCCGCCAACTGGGGATCCCGCCAGTGCTCCGGCAGCTTCATCCACCCCCCCTCAAACACCGAACGGGTGGGCTTGGGATAGGGCAGATGGCTCCAAATCTCTTCGGCCAGGTGGGAGAGAACGGGGGCGATGGCCTTGGCCAAGTTCTCCAGCAACAGGGAGAGCACCGTTTGACATTGGCGCCGCCGTAGACTTTGGGCATGGCTGATGTAGAGGCGATCCTTGGCAATATCCAGGTAAAAGTTGGAGAGATCCACCACACAGAAGTTCTGAATCGCCTGGAAAAAGCGGTAGAACTGATAGCTGGCAAAAGATTCGCCGATCTCGGATCCCACCTCGTGCAGGCGGTGCAAAATGTAGCGGTCTAGCTCCGTCAAGGCTTCAAAAGGAACGGCATCCTGAGTTGGATTGAAGTCGTAGAGGTTGCTCAGCAAAAAGCGAGCTGTGTTGCGGATTTTGCGATATACATCCGCCATTTGCCCAAGAATGGTCTTACCCAGCGGCACATCCCCGGAGTAGTCCACACTGGAGACCCACAGGCGCAGCACATCTGCCCCGTAGGCGGGATCCGTCTGGGGATCTTTGCCGCCGTTAATTAACACCAGCGGATCGATGACATTGCCCAGGGACTTGCTCATTTTCTGGCCTTTCTCGTCCAGCACAAACCCATGGGTGAGCACCGCCTTGTAGGGGGCATGGCCGTTGACGGCCACGGAGGTGAGCAAACTGGATTGGAACCAGCCCCGGTGTTGGTCGGAGCCCTCCAAATACAGATCCACCGGGTAGCCCAACCCCTGCGCCTTGGCCACTGCCGCCCAGGAAGAGCCGGAGTCAAACCACACGTCCATGGTGTCCATCCCTTTGCGGTAGGTGCGGCCATTGTGGCGGTACTTCTCCGGCAGCAACTCCTCCACCGGGCGCTGCCACCAGGCGTCGGATCCCTCCTGGGCAAAAATGGCCTTGATGTGGTCGAGGGTCTCGGCGGTGAGCAGAACCTCGCCGGTTTCTTCGTCGTAAAAGACGGGGATGGGCACACCCCAAGCCCGCTGGCGGGAAATACACCAATCCGAGCGCTCCGACACCATAGCAGTGATGCGGTTCTCCCCGATGGCCGGGATCCATTTCACGGTTTTAATGGCCTGCAGGGCCAGCTCCCGGAAGCCAGCTACAGACGCAAACCACTGCTCGGTGGCCCGGAAAATCGTTGGCTCTTTCGTGCGCCAGTCGTAGGGATATTTGTGGTTGTAGGGCTCTTCCTTGAGCAAAGCCCCCGCAGCCTGCAGAGCCTGGATGACAGCAGCATTGCCGCTGGTCTCCGGCTTCTTGGAGAGCACATCCAACCCGACGAACTGGGATCCGGCCTCGGCGGTAAATCTCCCCTGATCGTCCACAGGGCTGAGAATGGGCAGACCGTACTTTTGGCCGGTTTTGAAGTCATCTTCCCCATGCCCCGGAGCCGTGTGCACAATGCCGGTGCCGGACTCGGTGGTGACGTAGTCCCCCAGCACGCAGAGGCTGGCGCGGTCGAAGAGGGGGTGCCGTCCTTGACTGTATTCCAGAGCGGATCCCGGCAGGGTAGCCTTGATCTCCAAAGGGGTCTCCAGAACCTTCTCCAGCCGCTCCCGCAGATCGGCGGCGATCAACAGCAGGCCGAAGCGGGGAGACTCCACCACTGCATAGGTGAGCTTGGGGTTAAAGCAGAGAGCCAGGTTGGCCGGGATCGTCCAAGGGGTGGTGGTCCAGATGGCTGCCCGCAGGCCCGGCATGAAAGGCTCCAAAACCGGCTGCGCCGCCGGGCTGAGGCTCTGCAGGGGAAAGGCCACGTAGATGCTGGGGGAGATGTGGTTGTCAGGGTACTCCAGCTCCGCTTCCGCCAGAGCCGTCTGGGAGCTGGGGCTCCAGTGGACGGGTTTGAGGCCGCGGTAGATGTAGCCCTTGAGGGCCATTTGTCCAAACACCTCAATCTGTGCGGCTTCGTACTCCGGCGACAGCGTCAGGTAGGGCCGATCCCAGGATCCCCATACCCCCAGGCGCTGAAAACTGGCCCGCTGCACATCAACGTAGTGCAGGGCGTACTCCTTGGCTTTTTGTCGCAGCTGCAGAGGGGTGAGGTTTTCCCGCTCCTGCGGAGTGAGGCTTTGCAACACTTTCAGTTCGATGGGCAGGCCGTGGCAATCCCAGCCGGGCACATAGCGCACCTTGCGCCCCTGCAGGATGTGGTACTTGTTGACGATATCCTTGAGGATCTTGTTGAGGGTGGTGCCCATGTGGATATCGCCATTGGCGTAGGGCGGTCCATCGTGCAGGACAAAGGGATCCCCAGGATTGTGGTCGGCAAGGCGCTGGTAGATTTGCTCTTCCTGCCAAAAGGCTTGAATGGCGGGTTCTCTCTTGGCGGCCTCTGCCCGCATGGGAAACTGAGTTTGGGGCAGGTTGAGGGTACTTTTGTAGTCCACGGCAACTCGAGCCAACTAGAGGGCGTCCTTCTATCCTACGCTGTTGCCTTATCCTCAGCAGTCCATCCCTTACCCCTCTTGTGGGACAGGGGATCCGAAGCCCACGGTCACCCAGAGCGCCTGGAGCTCTCAAACGGCTCCAACAAACCACCGCATGAACTCCCTGATCGAGAAAACAAGAAAAGATTTGTGCTAGTCTCAGGGTGTCGTTTAGTAAGGGAGGTTCCTGCGGATGCCAGATAGTAGTAGTTGTAAGGGTCGTCAAGTTGGGTTCAGCCGGCTGTGCGCCGGGGCTGTTCTCTAACGGTCTGAACTTAGATCCTTCAGTCTGCTGAAGAGTCTTCACGTTCTGGCTCGCTTGGAGTTCCTCCCGGCAGTCAGGTTCCAGTTGAAGGCCCGCTAGACCGCTCTTTCCCTGACCGCCTGTTGTTGCCTTGGGGGTGGGAGAGAGCGGATAGTTTTGCAGATAGCTGTAGCGGGGCTTGGAATGGACGGGCGTCTAAAGATGCCAATGTTTCTTGAGGTTGGGTCCTTTCAAGACACCTCGACCCAACCTTTCGAGACCCCTCGGGATTGTTCGGTCAATTGCTGGCAGGAGTGGGGCGATCCACCACCGGAGCACCAAGGGAGTCGCCGCTATCGCAACCGCTCAAAAATAGGGCCAGCACCAGAAAGCAAACAAGCTGAGGGGCGCATAGTTTCCCATCTTAACAAGCTCAACTGCCTGTCCAGATTACCCCAGAGCCATTCCTCATCATCCTGAAGATTTCCTAAGGGACGGTGGGGATGGCCAGGGATCCCTCCAGAGCCAAGCGATCGCTGACGATAAGACGCCGACTCTCCAGCGTGATGCCGGTTTGGTTAACCAACATCACAGAAATCCACTCAGAACGGGGTTCTTGCGGAGCATCCGCCTGTAGGAAGATCCCTCCGGCCTGTAGAGGTTCGAGAGCAAACGAGGTCACCTCTGGGTAGCCCGCCCCGGCAACGGGTTGTTCGGCAACGGCGCCCAACAGCAAAGAGTGGGTGAGAGGCTCTGCCACAATCGCCTGCAGCGAATAGGTGGATCCCGGTTTGACCACCTCCGGCAGGTTCAAGGTGACGGTGGGAGGGGCAGATCCAGAGGTGAGGGTGCTGGCCTCCCGCAGCACTTCTTGGTCAATCAACAGCAGTTGTCCGGGATTGGCTGGATCCGGGCGATAGCGATTGCGCACCAGGGCAGAGGCTTCTACCTGAAAGTCCCCCCGCACCGAGGATTGGGATCCCTCTACTTGGCTGAGAATATCCGCAACAATCTCAGGGCCCACCTGCCGCCAGGAGAGGATCTGGGCCGAATAGGTGAGCTTGGGATGAGAGCTCCACAGCTTGCGGATGGCACCTTCCACCTCTTCCCGGTCCAGCCCATCTCGGTGGCGGAAGTCGGGGCTGTAGCCGGCCATCACCCCTGGCAAATCCCGCCGGTTGGCGGCGGCCACCTGCTGGCTTAGCCACTCCACCAGGGCGGCTGGCGGTGGGCTGGAAACTTGCCGCTGGATCCCACTTTCTAGGGGCATCGGGGCAGCTTGGGCCCAAGCCGAGGACTCCGTCCGGCTGACGTGACCGGCTGTCAATCCAAGGGGGATGCTCCAGCTCACGGCCAGAGCAAGGGGCCAAAGCAGTTGCGGAAAGTTAGATCGGGATCTCAAGCTGTGGGCCTCCAGCCGGCAAATCTGGATCCCAGTCTAGCCTCAGGGCAGTTGGGATCCCAAAGTCCAGACCAGATAAGATCGATTGGAATAAGCTTTGGCTCATAGCGCCTGTTCTCCATGGCTCCCCAGCACTCTCCAGCTTTCTTGGCCCTGGTCAACGAGGCCAAAAGCCGCATCCAAGAACTGACAGTCGAGCAGGTCAGGCAAAAACAACTGCAAGGGGATCCCTTCTATTTTGTGGATGTGCGGGAAGAGTCGGAGTGGCAAGCCGGCCACGCTGCCGGAGCCATCCATTTGAGCAAAGGGATCATTGAGCGGGACATCGAGAGGGTGATCCCCGACAAAGAAGCGGAGATCGTCCTGTACTGCGGCGGCGGGTTTCGTTCGGCGTTGGCAGCCGATAACCTACAGAAAATGGGCTATCGTCGGGTGATCTCGATGGATGGGGGCATGCGGGCTTGGCGGGAAGCGGGTTTTCCTGAGGAGCGCTAGAGCTGGCGGATTTCTTCCCTCACCCATAGGAAGAGGGAGGTATTGGCTGCTATCTGGCTGCTATCTGAAATGGCCGACCACTGAAGGCGGGAAGTGGGGGCGGCCCAACCTTGTTTAGAATGGCGATAGCCTGGCCGTTTAGCTTTACCCCTCTGCCATGCTCCAAACCCTGCCCCGCCTGGATGTTGCCGCCCGTTTGCAGCAGTTGCGCCAGCTTCTGCAAGAGCAAGATCTGGATGGCTTTTGGGTTCCCTCTGCCGATGAGCATCTCAACGAGTATTTGCCGGAACATCGCAAGCGGCGCCAGTGGATCACAGGCTTTACCGGCTCGGTGGGGGATGCCCTGATCAGTCGGGATAGGGCTTGGCTGTGGGTGGATCCCCGCTATCACGAACAGGCGGAGCGGGAGGTGGATCCCAATCTATTGACAGTGATCAAAGGAGGTCTGCCGAATCAGCCCAGCCTGATGGAGATTGTGGAAGAGCTGGGATCCGGCTTTCGCCTGGGGGTGGATCCCTTTACGGTGGCGGTGGCCACCTATCGCCAGTTGCAGGCCCATGCCCAAGCGGGAGGGGTGCTCTTGATCCCGGTCATGGAAAACTTGGTGGATAAGCTGGCTCAGGGATCCGCTCCTGTCGCTCCCTTTGACCGGCCCATTGACTCGGTACCCACCCACCTAAGCGGGGCCACCCCTGCAGAAAAGCTGGCCCAAGTCCGGCAGGAGATGCGCCGCAAGCGGGTGGGACTGTTGCCCCTGACCAAATTGGATCAGGTGGCCTGGCTGTTTAACCTGCGGGGATCCGACATCCCCTACAACCCGGTGTTTTGGGCCTATGCTTTGGTCAGCCTAGATAGAGCGGCTCTATTCACAGATCTGGAGCGGCTCAGTCCCCGATCTCGGCAATTTCTGGCAGAAGCCGGGGTGGAACTCTGGCCCTACGAGACCTACAGCCAACAACTGCCCCAATGGGCCAAGAGCTACGCGCCGGTGGGCTTGGATCCCAAGCAGACCACCCAGGGCACCCAGGAGCTGCTGCAGGATGCGAGCTGCCGCGAGCTGGAGCACCCGGTGGAAGCCCTCAAGGCCGTGAAAAACCCCACCGAGCTGGAGCAAATGCGCCGCGCCAACCGCAAGGCCAGCCGGGCCAAGATTCGCACCCTGGCCTGGATCGACCGGCAAATCCAACAGGGGATCCCCATCAGCGAAGCCGATGTGGCCGCCATCATGGAGGCCCATTACCGGGAGGAAGGGGAGTGGGTGGGCCTGAGCTTTAACACCATTGCCGGCGCCGGCGCCAACAGCTCCATCATCCACTACAGCACTCCGGATCCCCAAAAGCTGCTGCAGCCGGGCGAACTGTTTTTGTTGGACTCCGGATCCCACTACTTGGGGGGCACCACCGACGATACCCGCACCGTTTGGATTGGCCAGGAGCCGGCGGATCCCTTGTGCAAGCGGCGCTATACCGAGGTGCTCAAGGCCCACATTCAATGCGCCCGCCAGATCTTCCCCCCTGACACCTATGGGGTCTCGTTGGATGGGATCGCCCGCTCTACCCTTTGGCAGGCCGGGCTGGACTATGGCCATGGCACCGGCCACGGTGTCGGCGCCTTTTTGAACGTCCACGAGGGGCCCAACGGGATCCACCGCCGCGCCAACACCCCTCTCAAGGTGGGCATGATCAACAGCATTGAGCCGGGCTACTACCAGCCGGGATGGGGTGGGATCCGCCTGGAGAATCTCTACGAGGTGATTGCCATTCCCGAGCCGGAGGGCTGGATGGGCTTTCGCTCCCTGACTTGGATCCCTTTCGATGGGCGCTTGATCGATTGGGAACTGTTAAACGAGGCGCAGCGAGCCTGGCTGGACGAGTATCACCGGCAGGTTTACGCCATGCACCACGCCACCTTGCCAGAACAGGATGCCGCCTGGTTACGACGCGCCTGCGGACTGAGCTGATGTACTCGCAAAAGCGTTGCGCCCTGGCAAAGAGCGCAGGAAGGATCCCTGCAGTTGACCACATGCGGCATTGCCATCCAAACCACGGGTTTGGCGCACGGTGGCCCGCACCTGGTGTTGCTCAAGCTGGCGGACGAACGCTTTGACTCGTGCCGGGTGGGGGCGTTGATAGTCGGCTCCAGAGATAGGGTTGTAAGGGATCAGGTTCACGTGCAGTTGCACCCCTGACCGGCTGGCCTGCTGCAGCAATTGCGCCAGTTGGCGGGCATGAATGGGCAGGTCGTTGACCCCCGACAGCAGGGTATATTCAAAACTGACTCGCCGCCCGGTGCGCAGCATGTAGTCACGGCAATCCTGGATCAGAGCATCCAGAGGGTAGTGGGCTGCCGAGGGGATCAACTGCTGCCGCAGATCTTGATTGGGAGCATGCAAGCTGACGGCCAGGGTGATTTGCAGATCCTGCTGCGCCAGCCAGGCAATTTGCCGGGGTACGCCCACCGTCGAGAGGGTGATGTGCCGTTGGCCGATGCCGATATCTCGATTCAGGCTACGGATGGCTTGCACCACCGTATCGCGGTTGAGCAGAGGTTCCCCCATGCCCATAAAGACCACGTGGCTGACGCGACGGCCAAAATCTTCCTGCACCGTCAACACCTGATCCAAAATCTCGTGCAGCTCTAGGTTGCGTCGGTAGCCCATCTTGCTGGTGGCACAGAAATCGCAGGCCATAGGGCAGCCCACCTGAGAAGAGACACAGACCGTCAGACGCTTGGCCGTTGGGATCCCTACCGTTTCGATCAACTGCCCATCCGCCAACCCCAGCAGAAACTTCACAGTACCATCGCGGGCCTCTGTCCGCTGCACAATGCGCGAGCGTCCCACTGGGTAGCTTTGCACCGCCTCTCGCCAAGCCCTAGGAAACACCGTCACCTGTTCCAGGGAGCGGATCCCTTTTTGGTAGATCCAAGCATGCAGTTGTTGCCCGCGATAGGCCGGCTGACCTTGAGCAACTGCCCAGTCTTTCAGAGCAGACAAGGACTGCCCCAGCAGGGGAATGGGTAGGGCCGACATAAATCCATCTCAAAAGCACAGGAGTCTGGCTCCTTCACTCTAGCCTGTCCCCGTGACCCAATCTCCTTCAGTCCAGTGGAAGTGATAAAATGGGGTGCCGTTGCCGGATGTTGAAGTGCTGGTCGTCATCGACAACTACGACAGCTTCACCTACAACCTGGTGCAGTATCTGGGGGAGTTGGGAGCCCAGCTACAGGTTTTTCGCAATGACCAGCTCTCCGTTGACGACCTGCGCCGCATGCAGCCGCAAGCGGTGGTCATCTCTCCTGGGCCAGGGCGGCCGGAAGATGCCGGGATCTCCCTGGAGTTGATTCGGGAGCTGGGGCCAGAGCTGCCGATTTTGGGGGTTTGTCTGGGGCACCAGTGCATTGGCCAGGTCTATGGTGGTCAGATCGTGCGCGCACCTGAGCTGATGCATGGCAAAACCTCGCTCATTTACCATCGAGGGGTGGGGGTGTTTGAGGGGTTGAGCCAGCCTTTCACGGCCACCCGCTACCACAGCTTGGTGATCGAGCCTTCTACGTGTCCTGACGAGCTGGAGGTGACGGCTCAAACAGGCGATGGGATCATCATGGGGGTACGCCACCGCCGCTATCCCCACGTTCAGGGCGTGCAGTTCCACCCGGAGAGCATCTTGACTGCAGAGGGCAAGCGCTTGTTGAGCAACTTCCTGCGCAGCGCCAAAGCCTCAACTGCTGCTCAGCCCAATGTTTCGCAGAAACCTCAGGAAACCGTTGCCGTTGTTACATCAGGGATCCCCACTCCATGAAGCGTCGCCAGCTTCTGCAAGCCAGCGCTGGGCTGCTGGGATCGATGGCCGTGAACCTGGCCAGAGGGCGCAAAGCGGGCGCTCAGACAGCGCCGGCACAAGGTTCGGAAACGCCAACAACCCCAGGGTCTATAGAGTTCACTCCCGGCTCCAGCTCGCAGGGGCTGCAACTGACTTGGCTGCACCACAGTTGTGTTTTGTTCGAGGGGGAGGGCCGACGGTTTCTGGTCAACCCGTTTCGGCCGGCGGGCTGTACGGCTGGCTATCCTGCCCCACGAGTTGCTGCCGATCTGGTGTTGCTCAGCAGCCGCTTGTTGGATGAGGGTGCTTTGGATGTGGTGCCCGGCAACCCCAAGGTGCTGTTTCAGCCGGGAGACTATCTGATTGACGGGATCCGGGTGCAAGGAGTACGCATGCCCCGTGGCCCTCGCTTTGGCGTAAACGTGGGTTGGCGCTGGCGCATGGCTGGGATCGACATTGTCCATTTGGGAGGGGCGCTGCAGCCAATTACGCGGGAGCAGTCCATCCTGCTTGCTCGTCCCGACCTGTTGCTGGTGCCAGTGGGGGGTGGGCCGAAAAATTACGATCCTGCCGGGGCCAAGGCGGCCATTGAGGCGCTGCAGCCCAAGCTGGTCATCCCCACCATGTATCGCACGGCCGCCGCCGAGGAATCCCAATGCGAGCTGCTGCCGCTGCAGGAGTTTTTGCGTCTCTTCCCCGCTGCTGCCCCGCAACCTGCCCTCAGCAACCCGTTGCTGCTCTCGGCCCAGGCTCTGCCCAGGCAGGGGCTCGCCATCCTTTTCTTTGAGGAATAGGGCTATGCGAGGTCAGGTCCTAAAAATCGCTGTCGGACTGGGATCCCTGCTAGTGGGGGGTCTGGGATTCTATGGATACTCCCTACCAGAAGATCCACAAGCCTTGGCCCAAGCCAACCCGCTGCGGCTGCAACTGGCCCTCTGGCTGGGGAAAGACGCCAACGCTGTCGATGAGCGGGGCAAGACAGCCCTGTTTTTCGTAGAAAGCGGCCTCAACGCCCGTCTTTTGCTGGCAGCGGGGGCGGATCCCAATCAACTAGACCATGGGGGAGCTAGCCCACTGCACCAAGCGGCTCGCCTGGGCAACCCTGAGGTTACGAAAGCCCTGCTCCAGGGAGGGGCCGAGGTGAACGCTCGTTTTGGCGCCGGTGGCCTTCCCCTGCATTTTGCCGCTTGGTCCGGCAACCCCGAGGTCGTTCGGCTGCTGCTGGAACATGGCTCCGAGATCGACGAGCCGGACGGCTACGGCCTCACGCCCCTGCGCATCGCCCAGGATCTGCGCCGCTGGGAAGCTGCAACCCTGTTGTCCCGCTGGCCCCGCTCCGCCTCAACCGACGGGCATACAGATTGATTCCCCTTCTCTACCACCCCAGCACCCAGGCGAAGATCAAAGGCGCCACGATGGTGGCATCCGACTCGATGACAAACTTGGGGGTATCGACAGCCAGCTTGCCCCAGGTGATCTTCTCATTGGGCACTGCTCCCGAATAGGAGCCGTAGCTGGTGGTGGAGTCGCTGATCTGGCAGAAATAGCCCCACATGGGCACGCCCTGGCGGCCCAGGTCTTGATGGAGCATGGGTACCACACAGATGGGGAAATCCCCGGCTATGCCGCCGCCAATTTGAAAGAAGCCAATGGAGCACTCCGCCGAGGTGCGCAGGTACCAATCCGCCAGGTGGATCATGTACTCGATCCCTGTGCGGACGGTATGCACATTGCGGATCTCACCCGTGATGCAGTGGGCGGCATACATGTTGCCGGTGGTGGAGTCCTCCCATCCCGGCACATAGATGGGCAAGTTGGCCTCCATAGCGGCGTAAACCCAAGAATCCCGGGGATTAATTTGGTAGTAGGGCTCCAGCCGGCCGCTGCGCAGGATGCGGTAGATAAACTCGTGCGGGAAGTAGTGTTCCCCGGCCTGGTCGGCAGCCATCCACTCTTCCAAGAGGGCTTTTTCTAGGCGCCGCATCGCCTCCTCTTCGGGAATGCAGGTATCGGTTACCCGGTTCAGGTGCCGCTCCAGCAGCTCCTGCTCCTGCTGCGGGCTAAGATCGCGGTAGTGGGGCACCCGCTCGTAGAACTCATGGGCGATGAGGTTAAAGATGTCCTCTTCTAGGTTGGCGCCGGTGCAGGAGATGGCGTGAACCTTACCCTGCCGGATCATCTCAGCTAGGGAAAGGCCCAGCTCCGCTGTGCTCATGGCGCCGGCCAGGGTCACCATCATTTTGCCGCCCTTTTCCAGGTGAGCACAGTAGCCCTTGGCCGCATCCACCAGCGCGGCTGCGTTGAAGTGGCGAAAATGATGTTGGATAAATTGGCTGACGGGGCTGTTGGTCACGATTTTTCCGGTCACTCTGACCTGGTGAAGCACGATTTTCTAGTCTATCAACTTTAGGGGCGCTGACAAGCTTTGCTTGGGGATACCTTTATCGGTATTGGCAACCATTCCCCTGCAGGTCGGCTGGAGCAGGTTGCGTTGCGAAGCCGGGATCCCATACCGGTTCTCACCCGGCCTTGGCTGAGACAAAGGGATCGCCTGCCCATGTCAGAATGGTGGCGAATCACCGCCCTATATCCGTTCACGCTATCTGTTCACGTTGGGTTCATGCCTCCTGTCAGCACTGTCGAGCCAGCCGAGCCCATTGCCGAAGTCCAATCTCCTGAGCTGGCTTCTTCTCCTGCCGAGCCATTGCCTGGCGCTGTGGACATGTCAGTGCCAACAACGACCGGGATCTCTATGGGATCCCTGCGGCGCTGGTGGGCGCGATGGAAGCAAAAACTGCGGTTGGAAACTCAGTTGCTCTTTGTGGCAACGCTGGTGGTCTCATTGGTGGTGAGCAGTTTCACCTTCTGGGCCGTCAGCACCGTGCAGCAGGATGCTCGCTTCAACGAAGCCCGCTTTGGCCGAGATCTGGGGCTGCTCTTGGCCGCCAATGTCGCCCCCCTGATTGCGGAAGATCGCATTGGCGAAGTGGCGCAACTGTCCCGCCAGTACTTTGAGAGCACCAGCAGCATCCGCTATTTGCTCTACGCCGATCCCGAAGGAAACATCTACTACGGGATCCCGTTCTCCAATCAGGAGGTGAAAACCTCCCTCAGCCTTACCCGTCGCATGCAACTGCCGGACAACCGTCCTCCTGCTGAGGGCCAACCGCTGGTGCGCACCCACCTTACCCCTGCTGGGCGGGTGACGGATATTTTCGTCGGCATCTACCATCAGGGCCGCTTTTTGGGCACCCTCGGCTTGGGCATCAATCCCAATCCCGCCCTGGTGCGCTCCACACAATTGGCGCGGGAGGTCTCGATTGGGGTGTTTTTGGCGGTGTGGGTCTTGGCCATCCTGGGAGCGGTGGTCAATGCCCTCACCATCACCTATCCCATCAAAGAGCTGGTCAAAGGTGTCCAGGAGATCACCAAAGGTAACTTCAAGCAGCGCATCGACCTGCCCTTCGGGGGAGAGCTGGCCCAGCTCATCGACAGCTTTAACGAGATGGCGGAGCGGCTGCAAAGCTACGAAGAGCAAAACATCGAGGAACTGGCTGCCGCCAAAGCCAAGTTGGAGACCTTGGTCTTCTCCATCGTCGATGCTGCCATTTTGCTGGATGCCGAGTTGCGGGTGCTGCTGCTCAACCCTGCTGCCTCCCGCATGTTTGGCTGGGAAGGGGATCCCGTTTTGGGCAAACCCCTGCCGGAGCTGTTGCCGGAGGATCTGCAGCAGCAACTGGCCCGCCCCCTGATGCAAATTGCCCGCGGGGATCAAGAAGCAGAGGAAGTTCGCGTCAACCTCACCGGCCCCACCAAGCGTGTTATCCGCATCCTGCTTTCGCCGGTGTCGGATCCGCGGCGGCAAAATCTCAAGGGGATCGTGATGACGGTGCAGGACATCACCCGCGAGGCAGAGCTCAACGAAGCCAAGGCTCAATTCATCAGCAACATCAGCCACGAGCTGCGCACCCCCCTCTTCAGCATCAAGTCTTTTATCGAGACCCTCTACGAGTACGGCGAGCAGATGTCCTCGGCGGAGCGGCTGGACTACCTGGAAATTGCCAACCGCGAAACCGATCGCCTCACCCGCCTGGTCAACGATGTTTTGGATTTGTCTCGTCTGGAATCGGGCAAGCAGTACCACTTTGAAGGTGTCGACATCGCGGCAGTGATCGAGCAGACTTTGCGCACCCACCAACTGCAGGCCCGCGACAAAGGGATCCAGTTGCGCAAATTCGTTGATCCGGATCTGCCGCTGGTCTGGGGCAACTACGATCTGCTGCTGCAGGTGATGACCAATCTCCTGGGCAATGCCCTCAAGTTCACCCCCTCAGGGGGCCTGGTGACGGTACATGCCCACCTGGTGGTTCAGGCGGATGGATCCCCGCAGGCAGTGCGGGTGGCGGTGGCCGATACAGGCATTGGCATTGCCCCAGAAGATCAGGAGCGGATTTTCGACCGCTTTTTCCGTGTCGAGAACCGGGTCCACACCCTAGAGGGCACCGGCCTGGGGTTGGCCATCGTGCGCAACATCCTGGAGAAACATCGAACCCGCATCTGCCTGGAGAGCAAGCTAGAACAGGGATCCACCTTCTGGTTCGACCTGCACCTGTACACTGAAGAGGGACCGCTGGAGTTCGAGGTTCAGCCAGCCGAGACGGATCCCCCCAGTTGCGCTTGGCGGGAGCACTCCCATCAACGCTGAGGATATGAAGGGCATACCGGCCATTTTTTGGGGGTTGGGCCTCAGTTTCGCATTTTTGTGCCACACTGGTGACCTCTACCACCACCACAGGGGGGCTGGGCAACCCGCTGTTGGCCACCGGCGAAAACGTCACTTCTCTGCTGCTGGCGGTGGTGGCGGTGCTGGCCCCTTGGCTGGCAGTGCTGCTGATGGGTTTGCTGGTGTACTGGCTGGGCAAACGGGCGTTGAAACTGGGGTTCCGCAGCAGAAATGCCGCTCCCAAGTCTCAGGGATCCCCGCCGACGGCTGTTCTACACTGGAGAAGGTTTTAACTGGATGGTTTTGCCATGCCGCCTCGCTGGCCCCGGAAGCCCTCCCGTCGGGATCCCGAATTTCGCAAGCTGGATGATCGCTATACCTATGCCGCCCACCTGTCTGTTTTCCTCTGTAGCGGGTCTGGGCTGGTGTTTTTTCAGCAACTGTACCGCGCGGATTGGCCGTGGCTGGTGCCCCTGTTGGGCTGGTGGGCTTTGGGGCTAGGGATCCACAGCTTCTGGATCTTTTTTGTGGCCCGCTATCCCGTCGAGGCCGGCTTTGGGGAGCTCACTCCCGGCGCGCACGAAAACCCAACAGCCGCGGAGACGGATCCCTCAGGGGCCAGCTAAGACTCAGAGGGTGGACAACCCGATTGCTCATGGTGCTCAACCGGAGGGGGCAGAAGAGCCACCTTGTCGTCGTTGTCGCTGCAGCAGCAGGGGGGAGAGGTCGCTCTCGTCGTAAATATCCCCCACCAGCTCCTCCAAAATGTCTTCCAGCGTGATGAGGCCGGTGGTGCCGCCAAACTCATCCACCACGATCCCCAGGTGTTGGCGAGAGCGCAGCATTTCCTTGAGCAACAAGCTGACCCGCTTGGTGTCCGGCACAAAAAAAGGCGGTGCCATCGCCTGGGTCACTTCGGCATTGCCTTTTTGATCGAGATAGCGCAAGGCTTGCTTGAGGTGGATAATGCCGACGATCTCGTCCTTGGATTCTCCCTGCACGGGGATGCGCGAGTAGCCCGTTTCCAAACAGAGCTTCACCACATCCTGCAGTGTTTTGTCGTGGGAGATGGTCTCCATTTTAACTCTGGGCTTGGCCACGTCCCGCGCCTGCAGCAAGTCCAAAGCCAAGGCCCCACGGAACAGCCGCCGTTTTTGCCAATCCAGCAGCCCCCGCTGCCCCAACACATCGATCAGCAGCTCCAAATCCTTGAGAGAAGCGGTGGCCGTCAGGGGGGAGAATTCCAATAGATTGAAGAGCCTGCTGACAACCCACTCAAAAGCGTCGCTAAAAGGGCGCAGCAGCACCGATAGGACATGAACAGGCCGCACCACCCAGCGGAACACCCCTAGCGGATGGCTCACCGCCAAGGACTTTGGGGCTACTTCTCCAAAGAGGAGCACCACAATTGTGGTGGGCACGGTGGCGGCCAAAGCTCCAATCTGGGTTCCCAACAGTTCAATGGAGAGGGTTGTGGCCAAAGCGGCAATGCCGATGTTGACAAAGTTGTTCACCAGCAACAGGGTGGTGATCAGCCGCGAGCGCTGTTGTTGGGCCAGTCGATACAAGCCCTGTGGATCCCCTTGTTCTTCGATCAGAGATTCCAGGCGCAGGTTGTCCATGGCCGTGATGGCCGTTTCGGCGCCAGAGCAAGCTCCTGAGAGAAGCAGCAGAAAGGCCAAGAGAAAGACATTAACCATAGCGCTCCGTTCGCGACGGCGGAACGGGATACAGGTAGCATTGGCTCATCGAGAGAAAAGCGGGTCGGCCTATTTCCATCATCAACGGGATCCCCTCCGGCACCTCAACACCTCGGTGGTTTTGCCAAAGTTCATCACTCAACCCATAGCTCGGCATCCGTGCCCCCTCATCAACTGCATCTTCAACGAAAATCTTCAATGAGAAATGAGAGAGGGATCAAGCTGTTCAAACCGGCCAGCTCCCTGAAAATCATGCGGAAATCTGACTTGTCCCGTTGATTTAGTCTTGATTGAGTCAAAGCTACTGATCTAAACGGGCCGGGCCAGATCGCTCCAAAAGCTGCCGGTACAACGTTACAATTTTGTCTTCCACCTCGGATTGGCTCAGGTGATCTGTGTCGATCAAGATGGCATCGGGGGCAGGCCGCAAAGGAGAAATCAGCCGTTCGCTATCACGGCGATCCCGCTGCTCGATTTGCGCCTTCAATTCTTCAAGGGGTACCATTTGCCCTTGGGCTTGGAGTTGGTGTTGCCGACGCTGCGCCCGCTCCCCGACAGAAGCAGTCAAAAAGACCTTCAACTCTGCATCGGGAAAGACGTGGGTGCCGATATCCCGTCCCTCTAAGACGGCACCGCCATCCCGGCCAATGCTGCGTTGCCGCTTCACCAGCTCCTGGCGTACTCCCGGCACTGCCGCCACGTGAGAGACCCAGCGGGTCACTTCCGGAGAGCGAATGGCCTGGGTAATTTCTTCGCCATCGGCCCAGATGCGGGTCGGCTCTGTCGAAGAGGTGCCACTCTGCAGGGTGAGCTGGGTTTGGGCGGCCAGTTGGGTCAGTTGCTCGGCATCGTCCAAAGGGATCCCCCGTTGCAGCGCCAGCCAAGTGATGGCCCGATACATGGCTCCGGTATCCAAGTAGAGCAGTTGCAGTTGGGCTGCCACTGCCCGCGCCACGGTGGATTTTCCGGCTCCAGCCGGGCCGTCAATGGCAATCAGCGGGCGACGCGGGGGAGAGGTCGTGCCGGAAGAGGGCGGTGCCGCATGCTGGACTCTCTCCGGCGAGGGATCCCCTTGCTCTGGGGAAAGGAGCAGGTTGTCGATCAGGCGAGTCTGCCCCACATAGGCAGCAATGGCCAGCAGGCCCTTGTCTTCCACCCGCGGCAGCGGCTGTAGCGTTTGGGGATCCACCAATTCCAGGTATTGCAGTTGCAGCTCTGGGGTATGCTCCAGCTCAGCACGGGCGGCGGCAAGGATCCCTTCTGCTGAGGGATCCCCGGCCTGCCAATGGTCATATCCCCGACGCAAGGCCCGGTACAGCCCGGCAGCCACCTGTCGTTCAGCAGCAGAAAGGTAGCGGTTGCGGGAGCTACAGGCGAGGCCATCGGCTTCTCGCACCGTGGGGCAGGGAACAATCGTGGTGGGTATTTGCAGATCCCGAACCAAACGCTGAATGATCGCCAGTTGCTGGGCGTCTTTTTGGCCGAAGTAGGCCCGCTGCGGCTGCACCAGGTTCAGCAGTTGCAGCACAATGGTGGCTACACCGCGAAAGTGGCCAGGTCGGTGGGGGGCGCAGAGGGTCTGCAGAAGGGATTCGGGGGGCATGACCCAGGTGCGGTCGCTTCCGGTTGCGGGGTCGGCTCCCATCTCTTGCGGGTCAGGGGCAAAGACCACATCCACACCTGCTGCCTCGCACAAAGCTCGGTCCCCCTCTTCGTCGCGGGGATAGCGATCCCAGTCTTCGTTGGGGCCAAATTGCAGCGGATTGACGAAAATGCTGACCACCGTGTGGTCACACTCTTGCCGGCAGCGGCGGATTAGGCTGAGATGGCCCTCATGCAGGGATCCCATCGTGGGCACCAAGCCGATGGTGGATCCCCGCCAATTGGCTACCTGCTCCCGCAAAGCAGCAACTGTGCGCAGCCAGTGCATCGCCATGCCACCTCAATCTCTCTCTCCCCTATGGGTTTTCTCCAACCCCCCAAAGGCTGCTCCTACAGGCCGATCTTATTGCTGCGTTGATATTGCCTGTAGGCTGCCACGAATAAGCCCGCCAAGGTGACCACCACCATTCCCAACACGATCCCCAACAAAATCGGCTCGATCACAACACAGACCTCCCAGTTCAAACCTAGATCATGATAAGCCAAGCCCAAACCTATCCTCACCCTTTCCTGTCAAGGGAATTGAGCGGGCATCCTCGAATACAATGCAGGGAATCGGCGAAGCCGTTGAGGTTGCACACCCACAACCCATGAGATCAATTGCCTTGCCCGGGGATGGCGGAGACTTGAAGGAGTGCCTGTCCAAACTGGAAGAGCAACTGCGCCCTTTGGCAGACAAGGCCGTTCCCCTGCTGGTGGCAGACTCCGATCCGGTGCAGGTGTGGGCGGCAGTTTTGACCTGCCAACGCTTGGGGATCCCGCTGTTCCTGGGTAATCCCCACTGGGGAGAACGGGAATGGGGACAGGCTTTGGCGGATATGGGATCCGGCTGGTGCTGGCGCCAGGGCCGACTGGAAGGGGATCCCGCCCCCTTGAATCCGCGCCTGCGAGAGTTGCGGGAAGTTTTGCCCAGCTCCCATTGGCCGCTGATCGGCATCCCCACCGGTGGCTCCGGCGGCCAGATAAAATGGGCCATGCACTCTTGGCTGACCCTCAGTGCCTCGGCCAAAGCCCACCAACAGCACTTTGCCGTCGGGCCTGTACACAGCTATTGCCTTCTGCCCTTGTACCACGTCAGCGGCTTGATGCAGGCAGTCCGATCCTGGCTGAGCGGTGGGCAGTGGGTTGTCTGGGATTGGAAACGGCAACAGCAGGCCGAGTCTTGGGATCCCCCTTTGCCGGGGAGCTTTCTATCGCTGGTGCCCACTCAGTTGCAACGGCTGTTGCTCAGCGCCCATCCGGGAGTTTTGGAGAGCCTGCGCCAATTTCGGGCCATTTTGGTCGGCGGTGGCCCCACCTGGCCCAGCTTGCGGCAACAGGCCCGGCAACTTCACCTTCCCCTTGCCCTCACCTACGGTATGACCGAGACCGCCTCCCAGGTGTGTACGTTGCTGCCAGAAGCCTTTTGGCAAGGGAGCGACAGTCTGGGTCGGCCTCTGCCCCACGCCACGCTCCAGATCCGCAGCGAAAAAGGGGATCCCCTGCCCAGCCATGCTGTGGGCTACATTCACATTCAGGCAGAGTCGCTGGCACTGGGCTACTACCCGCACCTAAGTGCTACGCACCGCTTACGCGAAGGGCAACAGCAAGGCTTTACCCCCGGCGATTTGGGCTATCTAGACCGACAGGGATCCCTCTATTGGTTAGGTCGAGCCGATGACCTAATCCTAACCGGCGGGGAAAAGGTGATGGCTGCAGAAGTGGAAGGGGAGATCCGAGCCAGCGGCTGGGTGGAAGATGTGTGCGTGTTGGGCCTACCGGATGCCGAATGGGGGCAGCAGGTGGTGGCGGTGGTCGTCCCCAAAACGGGGATCCCCAAAGAGCTGGAAATGCACCTGAAGCAACACCTGAGCCGCCAACTGAGTCCCTTCAAGCACCCCAAGCACTGGCTGTGGTGTACGGGGATCCCGCGCAACCCTCAGGGCAAAGTCAACCGCCAACAACTCCGGCAGTGGGCAGCTCAGACGTTGGGGATCCCAACGCAGGCAAGTTAGCGGGATCCCTCCCGAATGCCCAGACGGGCTAAATCTCGCTTGATTTCAAAGGCCAATTCTCGGTTGTGCGGCTCCGTGGCCAAAGCTTTTCTCAAGTAGGCTTCCGCCTGCTGATAGCGCCCCTCGTAGATCAAATGGTTGCCGAAGCGCTGGTAGGCCAACGCCAAGATGTGGATGGCCTCGCTGGAGTTGGGAAACCGTTTCAGCAGCGCCTCCGCCTGGGCCACCGCCGTGGGCAACTTCCGCTCCCGCCAGGCTGCCTTGACGCGGGCAATCCCCTCCTTGAGCCCTTCCGGATTGGGCTGCTCTGCCGATGAGGGGCCTATGCTGCGAATGACCACCCGCCTTTCGCCGGCAGCAGGAGAGCTGGGTGGAGATTGACGTTGTGCAGATTGACGTTGTGCAGATTGACGTTGTGCATCGTAGCGCCGCCGCTGCTCAGGGTCGCTCAGCACTTGGTAGGCTTGGTGGATTTGTTGGAAACGCTCTCGGGATCCCTCCCCTGCCACATCAGGGTGAAACTGCCGCGCCAACCGTCGAAACGCCTGTTTAATCTCTTCAATGTCCGCTGCAGGAGATAGGTTCAGGATCGCGTAGTAATCCATAAACGGTGGCGCAACTAAGGGATCGGGAAAAGACCTGGCCAAAAACCAGCTCTAGTCTATCGCTGCGGCCCCGGCTTGACCAAGGGATCCCACCAAGCGCTTGGTTCTCCCGCTTCCCTCAGCAGCAGGGATCCAGTGTTAGACTTTGCCCAAGTTGTTTGGAGCCTCCATTCCGGCCTATCGAGGATCCCTTCCTGTTGCCCAACTTCATTGCAACTTGGCTTTTTTATTTCTATCTGTTATGAGTGAAGCGCTTCATCAAGCTCTTGCCAATCGAGATCTAAAACAATTATTGGCCCATTTGCAGCGGGGGGAAGATGTGAATGCTGTCGATGCTCAGGGAATGACTTTGCTTCATAAAGCGACACTCCTTGGCCATCTGGGACTGCTGGACTTGCTCTTAGTATATGGCGCCTCCCCCAATGCCTTAGATCCCACAGGTGCTACCCCTCTCCATTTGGCTGCCGACAGCGGCCAGGTCAAGCTGGTGGAGCGTCTTTTGAGGGCAGGCAGTGATGTCAATCTCCCAGATAACCATGGCTATACCCCTCTCCATCGGGCTGCTTTAACCGATCAGGTAGAAGTAATCGGTCTGCTCATCCAAAAGGGAGCCAACACTGGTCGTGTTCTCCACTGGGCCACAGCCACCGGTCGAAAAAGCATTCTGGCCCGCCTACTATCCAAGGGAGCGCCGGTGGATGCCACTGACGAAACAGGCCGAACCCCTCTGCATGAAGCCGCCACCCGAGGGGATTTGGGCATCGCTCGCTTTTTGCTCTTGTACGGGGCCAATGCCAATGCGCGCAACCGATTCGGGGCGACACCGATGCACTGGGCTGCTTGGGAAGGACACATCGAAATCCTGGAGCTTTTGCTGGAAAATGGAGCCGAACTAAACCCTCGCAATGAAGATGGGCATACCCCCTTAGCCTATGCACAAAAACGCCAACACAGGCTGGCTGTCCAATGGTTACAAGATCGAGGAGCAACTCTTTAGCTTAGTATCAAGTTTGGCATAGAGAGTAAAACAAAAGTTAATGAAAATGCTGCTATTTCAAGTCATAGGGTATTTGGTCTTCCTCCCTTCTCATGAGATGGGGTTTGAGAGTGAGGGTAACCCCTACAGAAAAAAGGAGAGAGGCTGTTAGGCTTTCCTCCCTCCAGTCTCTTCGTCGCGGTTAGCGTTAACGCCAGCTAGATTCTAACTGATTCTTCCACCTGATTCAACTTTTTTCTAGAGTTTCTCTTGAGCCCAACATAAATTTTTGAACGACAAAACAAGACATAGGACAGACAGTTTGTCCCAAAAGGTTGGTCTTTTTCCTTAGCTTCTGACAGGTTTGCAAAGGAAACTAGAGCAGCAATCTTTGTATTCGGTCTTGTCTTCCGGTTCCCGAAGCCAGATTGCCCCCTTCCAAAGCCATAACCCTCAGCCGCTGTTGCTCCTTTACACTGCCACTTCCACAGATTGACATGAATAAGCAAAAAATCTCTCTATCAACTGATTCTGACTCTCATTAGCACAGAACCTTGCTTAGCCTTGGAGAGGAGAAAAAGGGATCCCTGCTGACGCAATGGCCAGCTCTGCCAGCACAGGATCCCTGCCGCATCCAAGACAAGAGAGGAAGACTGATGGATATGACTCCACCACTCAACTGAGTAACAGCATAGCTTTATTGAGATTGAATCGCAATACCTAGCCAACGTAAGAGGAAATGTTCTTGACAAAACTGCTTCAAGTAGTCGTTTCAAGTTAGGGTGAGACGCTTGGGCTACTGAGGAGAGCCTTCTGATTCCCTGTATTCAAGGCTTTAGGTGTGGGTGCAGTGTCCCAGTTTGAATCGAAATGGCCACAAGCAGAGTACCTGGGCTAAAGGGTAATTGGCCAAGATTTGCAGTTTCAGCCCTCTTGAGAGGATAGGTCGCGGAGTTGTGGGCACAGCACAGGTTCAAGGGGGGGTGAGGGGCTGATAGCAGTCGTGGTTCTTATTACCCTCTATTTCAACTGCTCGCGTAGCGGGCCGGAGGCCTTAGCAGGAAGCAACCGGTCGTTTGTTTCACCTTGACGGTGAGATAAATGACTACGCGTTGCGGAACAGTAGGCAATCTCACCGCCATTCAAATGCCGGGGCAGGCAAGAATCAGCTTTTGGCCCAATGGATCCCTAGCCACGATAGCTGAGTCGCCTGGCAGGAGATCGAACCTGACGGCGTTTTCTGCGCCAGCGTTTCCAGCGGGAGACCATCCAGTCGCTTAGGCTGTGGTTCACCGATCCCAGTTCCAACCCCATCCCAATCCAAAAGAGCATCTCGGCGTGAACTTGCAGCAATTGCCAGAGATCGCTGCCCCACACCCAGGGTTGCCACATCCACCAGCCCAACCGGGATCCCAGCCAAGCCCCCAGCAGGCCAGCTCCTCCTGCCCATAGGCTCAAGTACAGTACCCGCACGGCGGTGCCCACAATCGGCCCATGAGACCAAAAGGAGCGATGCCGCATCCACTTGCGGTAGGGCAGCCAAATCCAGCGCAAGAACAGCCAGCGTTGATACTGTCGGGAACAGGTGTCCAGATCTCCAGAAAACATCAGGCCGCTGAACAGATAGGCGGATCCCACAGCCAGGGCAACTGTGGTGCTGTTCCCCAACACACCGGCGGCTAGGGTGATGCCGGGGGCCGTCCAGAGGGTAATGCGATCGTGGGTGGATCCCAGCGGCATAAAGCCAGAGCAACAGTACACGACTGCGGCTCAGTCTACCCGCAAGCAAAGGAGAAAGCCTGCTCCAGCCCTGGGATCGCTCCGCCGGATCTTGAAAAACTTAAGCCTGCTGCTCCCCAGGGATCCCTCGATTCAGGCGATCCAACACCTGCAACTGTCGGTAGAGCATTTCAACCCGTGGCAGATGGATCCCAGCTTGTCGAGCGTACTGCAGTGGGTTGCCGAAGATCACCTGCAGTTCCAGAGGACGTTTGCGCTCATAGTCGATTTTCATGCTGGTGCGGTAGGGGGCCATTTTCTCGGTATTGGTGAGCATTTCTTGGATCAGGGAGTCGGGAAGCAGGCGATCACAAGCTGCAGCTCCCTGTATCACCTCCTGCATCAGCGTTTCCGCCAAAGCACGGGCCTCAGGGTCTCGAATCATTTGCTGAGTATCGGCATTGAACACCACCGAGAGGCCGTTGAAGGGAATATTCCAGACCAGTTTCTGCCAGCGGGCCAACATCAAATCTGGTGAGAGCGAAGTCGGGATCCCTGCCCGTTGAAAATCGGCTTGAACTTGTTGAAGGCGGGGCGTGATCCCTTGGGGGGCATAGCCAGGGCCGTACTCTGCCAGCAGCACCGAACCGTAATCCAGATGGTGAATGTGGCCGGGGCCAACCTTATTGGAGCTGATGAAGCAGAGGCCCCCCATGACCCGCTCTGGGCCAACGCAATCGGCAATCTCGGGTTCCACCCCCAGCCCGTTTTGCAACAAGATCACCACGCCATTCTCGGCCAACACAGGCGGGATCAAGTGCGGCAGAAGCGCATTTTGGGTGGCTTTCAAAGCCACGATCACGCCTTCGCAAGCCGGCATGTCCTCCACGGCTGCGTAGGCATTCACCTGGGGCAAATGAAAATCCCCCCAGCAGGACTGCACCCAGAGGCCGCTTTGGCGAACATGGTCATAGTCGCTGTGCAGCAGAAAATGCACCGAAAAGCCCGCCTGTTGCAATTTCGCCCCATAAAATCCTCCCAAAGCACCCGTACCCAAAACAGCGTAACGGCGGGTTTCCGGCAACCGAGGCATGGCGGCAAGTTTTAGCAGGTCATCCCCAAAATACCGCACCCCAGCGCCGGCTCAGGACTTGATCTTTGCCGTTTTGTCTATCAACAGCACCCGCTCTTCCGCATCGGTTTCCCGCAGATGGACTCTCACCGTTTGCTCCGGTTCTGTGGAAAGCTGACAACCGCAGTAATCGGGCTGGATGGGGAACTGCCGGTGACCCCGGTCGATCAACACCGCCAATCGCACCCGTTCCGGTCGCCCAAAGTGGTTTAGAGCCTCCAAAGCTGCTCGCACGGTGCGACCGCGAAAGATAACATCATCCACCAGCACCACCTCTTGGCCGGTCAGGTCACGCGGCATTTCGCTGCGATCGGGGGTGCGCAACCCGCCGGCGCTCAAATCGTCGCGGAAAAAAGTGATGTCCAGCTCCCCCACTTGGGGCGGGATCCCCAGCAGAGTGGCAATCCGATCCCGCAGGCGGTAGGCCAGGGGAACTCCCCGGGTGCGAATGCCGATCAACGTCAACTTTTGGAGGTGGGGATGATCCCTGCCGATCGCCTCTGCCAGACCCTCGATCAGCCCGGCCAACTGCTCCGCATCGAAGACCTCGATCTCGGACATGGATCCCTGTCGCCCCCTCGCCAATCGCGGATCTGGTCTGTAGAAGACTTTAAGATAGCCCAACCTGCCGGCGGGATCCCTATCCGGTAAGATAAAACCAGAAGCAATTCCCAAGCCATGGAGGTTTCCTTGAGGGAGGGATCCACGATGTCTGTTGCTTGGCTGGCTTCGGTTCTGGCGAGGCGGTCTTGGCTGAGCCGTTTCCTGCGGGGGATGGTGCTTTGCGGGCTGATACTCTGCCTGGGGGTTACTCCGCTGGGATCCCCGGCCCAGGCAGAGGACTACACCAAACGAGATCTGCAGGGGGTGAGCTTTGCAGGGCAAGACCTGAGCGGCTGGAAGTTTCTCAAGGCCAACCTGCGGCAAAGCGATCTCAGCCACGTGAAGGCGGCAGGGGCAAACCTATTCGGGGCCAATCTCAGCAAAGCCAACTTGCGCGGGGCCGACCTGCGGGGGGCCACTTTGGACATGGCCAACTTACAGGGTGCGGATCTGCGAGAAGCGCAACTGCAGGACAGCATGATGTGGCTGGCCCGAGTCGAAGGGATCCAAATTGATGGGGCGGATTTCACCAATGCGTTGATACGGCAAGACGCCCTCTCCATCCTTTGCGAACGGGCCACCGGCGTTAACCCTGTAACCGGTCGGGCCACCCGCGACACTCTTGAATGTGACTGATCCTCACCCCCGGCTCTTCTCCCAGAGGGAGAGGGGAGATAGGCAGCAGAACCCATCGCCTCACTGCCCTCTGGAATCCGGATTTTAGGAGCTGGGAGCGGCTGCCTCAGAACGGGTGGGCTTGCGTTGAAACTGGCTGAGCAGCGAATTCCAGGCCAAGCGGGCCATCGACAACAGCCAATTGCCCTCCAACTCCCTAAACAAGTCCATGTTCAGCTTGAAGGCATAATTGGCCTCTGCCACAATGCGGTCGATGGTGGCTTGATCCAGCCCCAATGCATCCATCTGGGCACGGTAGCGCTGCTTGAACTTGCCCTCGTGGGGGATCTGCTCGAAATCGTAAAAAGCTGTTCCTTCCCCTGGCGGCAAGCCCATGGCCCGGCGGGCGATGTTTTTGAGGATTTGACCGCCCGACAAGTCACCGATGTAGCGGGTATAGGCGTGGGCGATCAGGAGAAGTGGATCTTTTTCCACCACTTCTCGGATGCGGTTGACATAGACCTGGCAGGCAGGGGAGGGCTTGACCACAGCGCGCCAATTGGGGCCGATAAAATAATTCAAGTCCTTCTCCAGGCTGGTCTTGCGCCACAGCTCCGGGTAGTAGAACCGGCCCACCAGCGGGTGCTCTCGCAGTTGGGCAAAGCCCTCTTCCAGAGCACTGTAGACAAAGTAGAAATTGCCCACGTAGCGGCTGTAGGCCCGCTTATCCACCACTCCCTTCAGGAAACACTTGATAAACACCATGTTCTCGGCCATGGTGTGGGACTGCTTGGTGCCCTCCCGCAACTGGGCCGACAAGCTGTGGTCCCGGTTATACAGATCACTTCTTTTATTCTGATTGTTCTGACTTTGACTCACAAAACCCTCCTCGCCAACAAACTGTGCTTCATTAGATCACCCGCAGATCACCCGCAAGCCATCCCGAGGTTCCCCCAGCCTGAGAAGCTTTGTAAACCCATTCCTAACCCCTTCTCATGATTGTTGTTGATGGCTCCGCCACAGCCTGCATCAACAGCGTGCATCTCAAAAGCGACGCAAACCGGCGCCAAGTCCACTCTGTCGACCGGCTGAGCCTGTCAGAGCCACCCCTCCGATCCCCAAGGTTGACCAGAAATCCGAGCTGGAGCAGCGGATGATCCGCAAAAACGGTTAAAGATTAGAATAATCTGCTTGAGTGTGAATGGATGTGAACAATCCTTAAGGCATGGCGGAAACCGCCCCTGCCCCGGCAGCCAAAAGGGGATCCCAAGCGGTTTTGCCGAGATTTTCCAGGTGCGCCCCCACGGGATCCGGACAGTCCCTCGACCTTTGTAACGTTCGTTGACGATCGTTGGCGGGGTTTCTATAATGGAAGGCCTGACTGCAGCGCGACCCCTCCCGAGCAACGCATGACACAATTAGCAGTGCAATCCCCTGTCGCTCCTACCTTTCCTGACCTGGTGGAGATTCAGCGGGAGAGTTTCTTGTGGTTTTTGCGAGAAGGGTTTGAAGAGGAGCTTCTCAGCTTTTCCCCCATCATCGATTACACTGGTAAGCTGGAGCTGCACTTCCTGCCTGAATATCGCCCTGGGGATCCCTCCAAAGGGTACAAGATCAACCGCCCCCGCTACGACCCCGAGGAGGCCAAGCGGCGGGATGCCACCTATCAAGCGCAGATCCGGGTGCCCACTCGCCTGATCAACAAAGAGACCGGCGAGATCAAAGACATGGACGTCTTCATCGGCGAACTGCCCTTGATGACGGATCGGGGCACCTTCATCATCAACGGCGCCGAGCGGGTGATCGTCAACCAAATTGTGCGCAGCCCCGGCGTCTATTACAAGTCGGAGCTGGACAAAAACGGGCGTCGTACCTACAGCGCCAGCCTCATCCCCAACCGTGGTGCCTGGCTGAAGTTCGAGACCGACAAAAACGGCCTGGTGTGGGTGCGCATCGACAAAACCCGCAAGCTCTCGGCGGCAGTTCTGCTGAAAGCCTTGGGCCTGAGCGACTCCGAGATTTACGACAACCTGCGCCACCCCGAATTCTTCCAGAAAACCATGGAGAAAGAGGGGCCCTACACCGAAGAAGAAGCCCTAATGGAGCTGTACCGCAAGTTGCGGCCCGGGGAACCCCCCACCGTATCGGGTGGCCAGCAGTTGCTGGAATCCCGCTTCTTCGACCCCAAACGCTACGATCTGGGCCGGGTAGGGCGCTACAAGCTGAACAAAAAGTTAAACCTCAACGTAGCGGAAAATGTGCGGGTGCTTACCGTCCCCGACATCTTGGCCGTCATCGACTACCTGATCAACTTGGAGTACGACATCGGCCATGTGGACGACATCGACCACCTGGGCAATCGCCGCGTGCGTTCTGTGGGTGAGCTGCTGCAAAACCAGGTGCGGGTGGGCCTAAATCGCCTGGAGCGGATCATCCGAGAACGGATGACGGTCTCCGAGTCGGAAAACCTCACCCCGGCCTCTTTGGTCAACCCCAAACCCTTGGTGGCGGCTATTAAAGAGTTCTTCGGCTCCAGCCAGCTCTCCCAGTTCATGGATCAGACCAATCCTCTGGCGGAGCTGACCCACAAGCGGCGGCTATCTGCCCTGGGCCCCGGCGGCCTGAGTCGGGAACGGGCCGGCTTTGCCGTGCGGGACATCCACCCCAGCCACTACGGGCGCATCTGCCCCATCGAAACCCCAGAAGGCCCCAACGCCGGGTTGATCGGATCCCTGGCCACCCACGCCCGCGTCAACCAGTACGGCTTTATCGAAAGCCCCTATTACCGGGTCGAGAACGGCGTGGTGCGCAAAGATCTGGGCATGGTCTACCTCACTGCCGATGAAGAGGACGAGTACCGCGTAGCCCCTGGGGATGTGCCGGTGGATGCCGAAGGCCGCATCACTGCCGATTTGGTGCCGGTGCGCTACCGCCAAGAGTTCACCACCGCCCACCCCACAGAAGTGCACTACGTCCAAGTGGCGCCGGTGCAGGTCATCTCGGTGGCCACCTCCTTGATCCCCTTCCTGGAGCACGATGACGCCAACCGTGCCTTGATGGGAGCAAACATGCAGCGGCAGGCGGTGCCCCTGCTCAAGCCGGATCGGCCCTATGTGGGCACTGGCCTGGAAGCCCAGGCGGCACGGGACTCCGGCATGGTGGTGGTGTCGCGCACCAATGGCGTGGTGACCTACGTTTCCGCCGACGAAATCGTGGTTCGGCCAGACGACGGCGGGGATCCAATTGTCTATCGCCTGCAGAAATACCAGCGCTCCAACCAAGACACCTGCCTCAACCAGCGTCCCCTTGTCTATACGGGGGATCGGGTGGTGGCTGGCCAGGTGCTGGCGGATGGCCCGGCGACCGAAGGGGGCGAGTTGGCTTTGGGCCAAAACGTGTTGGTGGCCTACATGCCCTGGGAGGGCTACAACTACGAAGATGCCATCTTGATCAGCGAGCGGCTGGTCTACGACGATGTCTTTACCTCGGTACACATCGAGAAGCACGAGATCGAGGCCCGGCAAACCAAACTGGGCCCTGAGGAGATTACCCGCGAAATCCCCAACGTGGGGGAAGATGCCCTGCGGGACCTGGATGAGAACGGCATTGTGCGCATTGGGGCTTGGGTGGAGGCCGGCGACATTTTGGTGGGCAAAGTCACCCCCAAAGGGGAGTCGGATCAGCCCCCAGAAGAGCGGCTATTGCGGGCCATTTTCGGGGAAAAGGCTCGGGATGTGCGGGACAACTCGCTGCGGGTGCCCAACGGCGAGCGCGGTCGGGTGGTGGATGTACGCATCTTTACCCGCGAACAGGGGGATGAGCTGCCTCCCGGCGCCAACATGGTGGTGCGGGTCTACATTGCCCTCAAGCGCAAAATCCAGGTGGGGGACAAGATCGCGGGCCGTCACGGCAACAAAGGCATCATCTCCCGCATCTTGCCGATTGAGGACATGCCCTACCTAGCGGACGGCACACCGGTGGATGTGGTGCTCAACCCCTTGGGGGTGCCTTCCCGGATGAACGTGGGCCAAGTGTACGAGTGCCTGCTGGGCTGGGCAGCAGAACATCTGGGGGTGCGCTTCAAGCTGATGCCCTTTGATGAGATGCACGGTTTAGAAGCCTCCCGTCTGACGGTGGAGGCCAAGCTGAGGGAAGCCCGAGAGAAGACCGGCAAGGACTGGATCTTCAACCCGGAAGGCAAGTACTGCGGCAAAATCCAGGTGTTTGACGGTCGCACCGGGGAGCCCTTCGACCAGCCCGTTACGGTGGGCCGCGCCTACATGCTGAAGCTGGTGCACTTGGTGGACGACAAGATCCACGCTCGCTCCACCGGCCCCTATTCTTTGGTGACCCAGCAACCGCTGGGGGGCAAGGCGCAGCAGGGCGGCCAGCGCTTTGGGGAGATGGAGGTGTGGGCTTTGGAGGCGTTTGGGGCGGCCTACATCCTGCAGGAGCTGCTCACCGTCAAGTCCGACGACATGGTGGGGCGCAACGAGGCTCTCAACGCTATCGTCAAGGGCAAGCCCATCCCTCGACCCGGCACGCCGGAGTCCTTCAAGGTGCTGGTGCGGGAGCTGCAGTCCCTCTGCCTGGATGTGTCGGTACACAAGGTGGAGGTGGACAGCGAAGGGCAAACCCACGATGTGGAAGTGGATCTGATGGCCGATACCTCCAACCGTCATACTCCCTCTCGACCCACTTATGAATCGGTTACGTCTGAGGATCTCTCGCCATCACCAGCCTTTACCAGAGTGCTCCGCACCGCTGACGCGAATGCCAGCCGTAGCCGTGAGGAAGATGAGGACGGAGAAGAGGAAGATGACTTTTGAGTGTTGAGAGGGCTCCGTGCCGCTGACGCGAACGCGACGGGGATCCCATTCAGCCCGCGAAGGAGGGCGGGGTTTGCCTTTCCTTTGGGTTTAGGTGCCAGGGCAGCAAGTCAGGAGGAGAATGGCGATGGCCAAAACAGAGCAACGCTTTGACTACGTCAAAATTGGCTTGGCTTCTCCAGAGCGGATCATGGAGTGGGGCCAGCGCACCCTGCCCAATGGTCAAGTGGTGGGGGAAGTCACCAAGCCTGAGACCATCAATTACCGCACCCTCAAGCCGGAGATGGATGGTCTCTTTTGCGAGCGCATCTTTGGGCCGGCCAAAGACTGGGAATGCCACTGCGGTAAGTACAAGCGAGTACGGCATCGGGGGATCGTCTGCGAGCGCTGTGGGGTGGAGGTGACCGAGTCGCGGGTGCGCCGCCACCGCATGGGCTACATCAAGTTGGCCGCTCCGGTCACCCACGTTTGGTATTTGAAAGGGATCCCCAGCCACATTGCCACGCTGTTGGACATGCCGCTGCGGGATGTGGAGCAAGTGGTGTACTTCAACGCCTACGTAGTGGTGGATCCGGGCAATGCCCAGAATCTCTCTTACAAGCAACTGTTGACGGAGGATCAATTCCTCGAGATCGAAGATCAGATGTACGAGGAGGGATCCGAACTGCAACTGCCGGAGAACTGGGCGATGATCGGGGCGGAGGCCATCGAGCGCCTGCTCAAGGATATCGACCTGGAAAAAGAGGCGGAGCAACTGCGGGAGGAGATCACCACTGCTCGCGGCCAAAAGCGGGCACGCCTGATCAAGCGGCTGCGGGTGATCGACAACTTCATTGCCACCGGATCCCGTCCGGAGTGGATGGTGTTGCGGGTGCTGCCGGTGATCCCGCCGGATTTGCGCCCCATGGTGCAGTTGGATGGGGGCCGCTTTGCCACCAGCGACCTCAACGATCTCTACCGTCGTGTGATCAACCGCAACAACCGTCTGGCCCGGCTGCAGGAGATCATGGCGCCGGAGATCATTGTGCGCAACGAAAAGCGCATGCTCCAGGAGGCGGTGGACGCGCTGATCGACAACGGTCGGCGGGGGCGCGTAGTGGCGGGGGCCAACAACCGTCCCCTCAAGTCCCTCTCCGACATCATCGAGGGCAAACAGGGGCGCTTCCGGCAAAACCTGTTGGGCAAACGGGTGGACTACTCCGGACGTTCGGTGATCGTGGTGGGGCCCAGCCTGCGCATGCACCAGTGCGGCCTGCCCAAAGAGATGGCCATCGAGCTGTTCCAGCCCTTTGTCATCCACAAATTGATCAAGCGGGGCATCGTCAACAACATCAAGGCCGCCAAAAAGCTGATCCAAAGCAACGACCCGCAGGTTTGGGATGTGCTGGAGGACGTGATCGACGGCCACCCGGTTTTGCTCAACCGCGCTCCCACGCTGCACCGCCTGGGGATCCAAGCCTTTGAACCGATCCTGGTGGAGGGAAGGGCGATTCAACTTCACCCCTTGGTCTGCCCTGCTTTCAACGCCGACTTCGACGGCGACCAGATGGCGGTGCATGTGCCCCTGTCGTTGGAAGCCCAGGCGGAAGCGCGCCTGCTGATGCTGGCCACCAACAACATCCTCTCCCCGGCCACCGGCGCTCCCATCATCACCCCCAGCCAAGATATGGTGTTGGGGTGCTACTACCTGACGGCGGACAACCCCCACGCGCCAGATATTGGCGATCGCTTCTTCGCCAGCTTGGAAGATGCTCTCATCGCCTACGACCGCGGCGCCATCGGCCTGCACAGCAAGGTCTGGGTGCGCTACCACGGCCCGATGGAGTTGGGCAAGGGCGAAAAAGAGTCCGAGCCGCAAATCATCGAAGAACCGGGCGGCATTCGCCTCAAGATCACCAACTACCGCCGTATCCGCGAAGATCAAAACGGCAACGTGATCAGCCAGTACATTCGCACCACGCCGGGCCGGATCATTTTTAACAAGACCGTGCAAGATATTTTGTCTGCGTAGTTCATCCTCTGCCGTAGGACGGCTCTTCTCTCCCCTCTCTCCTCTTCTCTCTAGCGAGGCATCATGAGCGAAAAAGGACGATTTTCCGCTGGCCTGGCGCGGCAGGCTGCCGACGGTAACAAAGCCGACACCCCCTTGCCCCCTGTGCCCTTTCGCAACTATCAAATTGGCAAAAAAGAGCTGCGTAACCTGATTGCCTGGTCTTTTGCCCGCTACGGCACAGCCCGCACCGCTCAGATGGCGGATGCTCTGAAGACCCTGGGCTTCAAATACGCCACCCAGGCAGCCGTCTCCATCAGCGTCGAAGATCTGCGCGTTCCCCCCAGCAAGCGGCAGTTGTTGGCGCAAGCGGAAGCCGAGATCGAGGCGGCCACCGAGCGCTATACCCGTGGAGAAATCACAGAGGTGGAGCGCTACCAAAAGGTGATCGACACCTGGAACCAGATCAACGACCAGATCAAGGAGGAGATGCTCAGCAACTTCCGGCAGAACGATCCCCTTAACTCCGTCTACATGATGGCCAACTCGGGGGCGAGGGGGAATGTCTCCCAGGTACGGCAGTTGGTGGGCATGCGCGGCCTGATGGCCAACCCCCAGGGGGAGATCATCGATTTGCCCATCAAAACCAATTTCCGCGAGGGCCTGACCGTTACCGAGTACATCATCTCTTCCTATGGGGCCCGCAAGGGTTTAGTGGATACGGCTCTGCGCACCGCCGACTCCGGCTACCTCACCCGCCGTTTGGTGGACGTGTCTCAGGATGTGATCGTGCGGGAATCCGACTGCGGCACTGAGCAGGGCATTCTCCTGGAATACCTGATGGATGGGGACAAGGTGGTGGTGTCTTTGGAGGAGCGCTTGGTGGGCCGAGTGCTGGCGCGCGACGTGGTGCACCCAGAAACCCAGGTGGTGCTTGCCCGTCGCAACCAAGAGGTGGATCACGACCTGGCCAAGACGATTGTGGAGGCCGGCATCCGGCAGGTGATGGTGCGTTCTCCCCTCACCTGTGAGGCCAACCGCTCCGTGTGCCGGATGTGCTACGGCTGGAGCTTGGCCCATTCCCGCTTGGTGGATCTGGGGGAAGCGGTCGGGATCATCGCCGCCCAATCGATTGGGGAGCCGGGCACCCAGTTGACCATGCGCACCTTCCACACGGGAGGCGTGTTTACAGGGGAGGTGGCCCGCCAAATTCGCGCCCCCTTTGCGGGTATGGTGCGGTTCCCGAAAAATCTGCGCACCCGCCCCTTCCGTACCCGCCACGGCGACGATGCTCTACAAGTGGAGGTAAACAACCAAATCATCTTGGAAGGCCCAAACGGTCAACGGGAGTCCTTCGACATGACTCAGGGATCCACCCTGCTGGTGCGGGACGGAGCCCAGGTGCAGCGGGATCAGTTGATTGCAGAGGTGTCCCTGGCCAAGGCCAGCCGTAAGAGCACCGAGAAAGCCCAGAAAGAGGTGGTGGCCGACCTGGCCGGAGAAATTCGCTTTGCCGATCTGCCCATCGAGGAGAAGACTGACCGCCAGGGTAACACCACCTACACTGCCCAGCGGCAGGGATTGATCTGGGTGATGTCTGGACAGGTGTACAACCTGCCTCCGGGGGCCGAGCCGGTGGTGAAAAACGGGGATCGGGTGCAGGCGGGGGATGTGATCGCCGAAACCTCGCTGGTGACGGAGCATGGCGGCATTGTGCGGCTACCGGAGCGCAGCGACACCAGAAGTGGGCGCGAGGTGGAGATCATCAACGCTTCGGTGGTGTTGCGGGAAGCACGGGTACGGGTGGAATCCCACCAGGGGCGGGAACAATTTTTGCTGGACACTTCCAGTGGGCAGACCTTTGTTCTCAAGGCTACTCCGGGCACCAAAGTGGGCAACGATGAGGTGGTGGCGGAGCTGATCGACAACCACTTCCGCAGTCAGACAGGAGGCTTGGTGAAGTTCGCCGGCATTGAGGTGGCACGGCGCGGCAAGGCCAAGCAAGGTTACGAAGTCATCCAGGGCGGCACCCTGCTGTGGATCCCGGAAGAGACCCACGAGGTGAACAAGGACATCTCCCTGCTGAACGTGGACGACGGCCAGTATGTGGAAGCGGGCACCGAGGTAGTGAAAGACATCTTTTGCCAGAATGCCGGTGTTGTCGAAGTCATCCAGAAGAACGACATTCTGCGGGAGATTGTCATCAAGCCGGGATCCCTGCATCTGGTGGACAACCCCGCCGACTTGGAAGTGAAAAGTGGCACCCTAATCCAGCCAGGGCAACCGGTGCTCAGCAGCATCGTTCCCGACCGACTGGTCTACCTGGAACACGTGGAAACTCCCGAAGGCCCAGGCTTGCTGCTGCGTCCGGTGCAGGAGTACGAGATCCCCGACCGGCCCTTGGTGCCCACTCAAGAGTCCACCAGCGAGTCCGGTCGCTCCATTCGTCTGCGGGCGGTGCAGCGGGTTCCCTTCAAAGATGGGGAGCGGGTGAAGTCGGTAGGCCCTGTAGAGCTCCTGCGCACCCAACTGGTGCTGGAAATCGATACCGACGCCCCACAACTGAAGGCCGATATCGAGCTGATCCAAGATGAGAAGGATCCAGATATTCGCCGCCTGCAACTGGTGATTCTGGAAACCCTGTTGCTGCGCCGCGACGTGGAAGCGGATCTGACGCAGGGGAGTACCCACACGCGGCTGTTGGTGAAGGAAGGAGACTCCATCGCCAGCGGAGATGTTATCGCCCGCACCGAAATCCAAGCCAAAAAGGCCGGGATCGTCCAAGGGATCCGCGAGGGAGCGGAGGTGGTACGGCGGGTGCTGGTGATTACCGACGACGATCTGGTGCAGGTGCCCCTGACGGGCCCAGCCAATGTGGAAGTGGGGGCGCTGGTGCGGGCTGGGGACGAGCTTGCTCCCGGGATCCCTTCTCCACAGTCGGGACAGGTAATGCAGATAACGGACGGCCAAGTGGTGTTGCGGATAGCGCGGCCCTACTTGGTTTCTGCGGGTGCCATTCTGCAGGTACGAGATGGCGATCTGGTGCAGCGGGGGGATTCCCTGGCCCTCCTGGTGTTTGAGCGGGCCAAGACGGGGGACATCATCCAGGGTCTGCCGCGGATTGAGGAGCTGCTGGAGGCCCGCAAGCCCAAGGAAATGTGTGTTCTGGCCAAGCGGCCCGGCACCGTTCAACTGAGCTGGCGGGGAGAAGAGCCAGATCTCAAGGTCATCGAAGCCGATGGCACGGTTAGAGACTATCCTGTGCTGCCGGGGCAGAGCTTGATCGTGGTAGATGGACAGCCGGTGGGGGTGGGGGATCCCCTAACCGATGGCCCTGCCAACCCCCACGACCTCTTGGAGATCTACTACGAGTACCATCGCCAAACCTTGGGAGATGACCAAGCCGCACGGTTGGCTCTGCGGGAGGTGCAGCGCTTCTTTGTCAACGAAGTGCAGAACGTCTACCGCTCCCAGGGGGTGGAGATCTCCGACAAACACATCGAGATCGTGGTGCGCCAGATGACCTCCAAGGTGCGGGTGGATGATGGTGGCGACACCATCCTGTTGCCGGGGGAGCTGGTGGAGTTGCGGGAAATCCAGCAGATCAATGCCACCATGGCCATTACCGGAGGGGCGCCGGCCAAATATACGCCCGTCCTGCTGGGGATCACCAAGGCCAGCTTGAACACTGACAGCTTCATCTCGGCGGCCAGCTTCCAGGAAACCACCCGCGTGCTGACTGAGGCGGCCATCGAGGGCAAATCCGACTGGCTGCGCGGGTTGAAAGAAAACGTGATCATCGGGCGCTTGATCCCGGCAGGCACGGGCTTCACCACCTACGAGGAGATTGCCGCCGAGCCGGAGCCTGACGAAGAGGAGGAAGAGCCTGCGGTGTTGCCGGAGCTGCCGCCTCGTTTGATCTTGGAAGATGATCAATTGATCGACGATTCCACCCCTGCCTTCGACGAGCTAGAGGAGGATGACGACGAGGAGGAGTGAGGCGCTGGGGATCCAGGATTGGGCCACTTTGCAAACTGAAATCGTCAGTTGCTGCCGCTGTCCCCGCTTGGTGGCTTGGCGAGAGTCAGTCGCCCTTCAGAAGGTGGCCCGTTTTCGGGAGCAGTCCTACTGGGGCAAGCCCGTTCCGGGATTTGGGGATCCGCAGGCGCGGCTGTGGGTGATCGGGTTGGCGCCGGCAGCCCATGGGGGCAACCGCACCGGGCGGGTGTTTACCGGGGATCCCAGCGGGGACTGGCTGTTTCGCGCCCTGTACCGAGCCGGGTTTGCCAATCAGCCCACCTCTACCCACCGAGAGGATGGCCTGCAATTGCAGGATTGCTACATCTCGGCAGTGGTGCGCTGTGTGCCCCCGGAGAACCGCCCCACCGCCATAGAAGCCAAGACCTGCCTGGGCTACCTGAAGCAAGAGCTGGAGCTGCTAACCCAGGTGCGAGTGATCCTGACGTTGGGGCATTTTGCCTTCCAACACGCTCTGATGCTCTTGTCGCCTCTCAGGCCCCGCCCCCGCTTTGGCCACAACTGCGTTATTCCCCTGGCAGAGGGTCGCTATTTGCTGGCGTCTTACCATCCCAGCCGGCGCAACACCGCCACACGGCTGCTGACGGAGCCGATGTTGGATGCCGTTTTCGCGCAAGCCCAGCAGTTGCTGTCTGGTAAGCCAGCCCGACCGGCTGAGGATTAGGCGGGTTGCCAAGATTCGAGGCGATAGGCACTGTCCCAAAACAGCCATTCCAACCGGGAGGCAGTGACAAAAGCTGCCCTCATCTTTTCCCGCAGCGGTTCTGTAGCCTGCTGAGCGACGGAGTCGGTGATGTCCAAAGCCTGCTGCACCACTTGGGCAAATTCTTCCCCGGCGTAGGTGTCGATCCACTGTTGGTAGGGATTGTCAGGCTGCGCGGTGCGATAGATGGCGGATCCCACCTCTCGGTAGATCCAAAAGCAGGGCAGCACAGCGGCAATGGCCACCTCATAGGGATCCACAGCCGCCGCAGCCAACAAAAAACGGGTATAGGCGAAGCAGGCAGGGGCATAGGCTGTTTCGGGTTGAATGTCGTAGAGGCGAAAATAGCTTTCGTGCAGGCTGCGTTCGGCCACAATGGCTCCCAGGGCAAAGTTCAAGAAACTCACCACCTGCTCAGCCCCTTCGGAACGAGCTCCAATCAAGGCCAGGGCGCGGGCAAAGTCGGTGAGATAAAGAGCATCCTGCTGCAAGTAAAACTGGAACCGCTGCCGCGATAGGCTGCCCGCTGCCAACTCTCGGTTGAAGGGGTGATCGAGGATTTGCTTGTAGATGGGCTGAATGGCTTGCCAAAGGTGGGCTGTAAAGGACTGGGGCATGGCGACCGTCTCTCGGCGTTTGGTCTTCAGCTAGAAATTGCAGGAGCCCCGCACTGTACCTATAAAGTCAGTGTTGGGAGGAATGCTATAATAATACTGCGGGCACCAGAAACGGTTTTTTTTAAGGCACTGGTAACGGTCGATTGGGGGTGCAGTAAACCACCCCAGAGGCTCGTGGTTGGCTTGCTAACTGCAGGGCTACTAAAAGCCCGCTCCGTACCGCCTAGCGGTTGGTGTCGGGTAGTTTACTCGATTGGTGATTGACCTGACCAGGGCCAGCACCTCTGCTGGGGCTGAGGCTTTCTTCATTTTGAATCTCAATTAGGCTTCGGGCATGAGGGGGCGGAACCCATGCTTGCGAGAAAGCTGCCCGATCAGATCCAATTTCTCAAGGGTGATCAAATTACGGCCCCAACTGAAATTGGTGTACAGCCCCTCAAACTCCAGCAGCATGGATTCAGCAAAGCAGGCAAAAAGCTGACGGGCCGGGTTGGCCACATTCAAAAACTGCATGATGTTCCATTCAATATCCAAAGAGTGCTCCACCATCCCCCCGTCAATGACGTAGAGTCCCTTTCGCTGCAAGCTGGAGGCGATGTTCTTTGGGTAGCCACCGTCGATGATGACACAGGGATCCGGCAAAACTTGGGGATCGAGGGCCATGCCTTGGCTCATGCTGGCCACCCAAACGATAAAGTCAGCGCGGGGCAGGGCCTCTTCCAGCGAAGAGATCTCCCCCTGCTTGAGCTTGGCCTGCAATTCCTCCAGACGCCGTCGCTCTCGGGCGATGAGCAACAATTTGCCCAAGTGAGTGTGGGCCACCAACCATTGACAAATGGCGCTGCCGATATCTCCGGTCGCCCCCACCACCGCAACCGTAGCGGCTGCCAAGTCCATGGCGTAGCGCTGGGCCGCCAACTGCAGTTGCTGGCAGATGATGTAGGCCGTGTGGGTATTGCCGGTGGTAAAGCGTTGGATCTCCAAGTCAATGTTGCGGACTCGCCGGAGACTGTCGAGGCGAAAAGTCTCAAAAATGATGCTGCTAAATCCCCCCAAAGCAGTAATGTTCAAGCCGCGCCGCTGGGCTAGGGCCATGGCATTCAACACTTTCCGACAAGCTGCCTTCACCCGTCCCCCCGCCAACATCTCCGGCAAGAAACAGGATTCGACGTACTGCCCATAAATCTTTTGGCCGGTGATGCTGGTTACCGTGATCTCGTCCACCACCTGAGGGGGAGCCATGCACCAGAACTCCAGGTCGCTCTCCGCATATTCGGAATAACCCAGCTTGTCTGCCACCCGCTTCGCATGGGCCAGGCTGGTCAAGTGCCCAATCAGGCCGAACATAGAGATTTACCCGCTTGGATAACTGATGGATCCCATCAAAACATGTCCATACCCGCCTGTAGCCAGCCTAGAACTGCAGTCCGCCGGCAGAGGATGAATGCTGAGGTGGGTCATGCTGCCCGCAAACCCTGGGCTGAGAGGCGCATCACCTCGCGGGTGCTGAAGCCGATGTTGGCCAGCGCCTCTCCATAGGCAATCATAAAATCCTCGACGATGGCCTCGCGATCCATATAGATGGCTTCTACATCCTGGTCCACCTGCTGCAGCATCTGCCAGACCAAGGGCAGGTTCTGGGCGTTGGCCGCTTCGATCTGCCCTTTGACCTCGCCAAAATGCTCCCCTAGCCAGCGCTCTCCAAAATTGAGGTGCAGATATTCATCCTTGACCACCCCCTCGGTGATCTTGCGGGCAAACTCATCGGCGACGGGGATGTAGATGTTGTAGGCGGCAATGGCAAAGCATTCGATGATCAGGGACTGAATGACCAAGCAGGCAACCAGATCTCCGGCTGCTGCCGCCTTTTGGAAGTTGTGGCGCAAAGGGGCGAAGAAAGCGCGGGCAAACTCCCCATCCGGCTCTACCTGCAGGTTTTTGCCGCAGGATTGAAAGCCTTTCATGTGCCGCAATTCCATTTTGGCCAGCTTGCGCAGCTCCTCTGCCCCTTCCGGCATCATTTCGGCCAGCTTGAGGTAGTTGTCGTGGGCTTCTTGTTCCCCTTCGATCACAATGCCGTTGATGCGAGAGTAGGCCTGCCGGTAAACCGCGCTGCCGTAGTCCAGGGTGGTGCCACCCTCATTGGCCAAAGGCTGGGGGGTATTGGGCAGGACGTTCGCTGGGGCCATACTCATGCATCTCCTCTCGGTGTTGTTTGGGTGTTGTTGATTGTCTATGCTGACTCGACAATCGCCTCGATTGCGGCTAGATCGCTCTTTTAACCAGAATAGCTGTAGCTGCCGCAGAATTGGCGGGATTCCTTTTGCGGAATGATAGGGGTCTGCTAGGGTGAGGGTTCGAGTGCCGTTGTGGAGCCTGCTGTATGTCTGCTCTTGGGGATGGCCTGAACCAACTGCGCCAGTTGCTGGTGGAGCTGGAGGAACGATCCCTCGATCAGCCGATTGGCAGTGCCGAGGAGGTGTTGCAGGCCATTGAGCTAGCCACGGCTTTTGAGCTGTTTGAGGCGGAGAGCAGCGGTTTGCTGCTGCAGATTGTGGCCAATCTCTGGGATCGGGTACGGCAGCAGGATTTGTCTCCAGGGGAGATTCAGACGGTATCGGAGAAGTTGCGGGCGGTGGGCTATACCGATGCCGAAATTCAGGAGATCCTGGACTTGGAGCCGGAGGACTAGCCCCATTTCCCCCTCTAGGCTTGAACCATGCCCAGCTCCACCGGTGTAACACCCGCTTCCATCTGAGTGGTGGCGTCGTAGCAAGCCCCTCGCAGGTTGGCCAGCTTGAGTTTGCACTGGGCAAGAAGGGCTCCTCTCAAGTTGGCCCCGGTGAGATTGGCCCCTGCCAGGTCCGCTTGGCTGAGATCGGCTTCGCTCAAGTCCGCTTCGGCCAGGTTGGCCCCACGCAAGTTGGCTCCTTGCAATCGGGATCCCTGCAGCTTGGCTTTCTCTAGGTTGGCCAGCCGCAGGTTGGATCCCTGCAGATCCGCTTGGCTGAGGTCGGCGCCGCTCAGGTAGGCCCGCTCCAGGTTGGCAGAAGCCAGCTTTGCCTGCTGGAGAATGGATCCCCCCAAGTCGATCCCGGCCAAGTCGGCCCCGGCCAGATCAGCTCCGGCCAGTTGGCTGTTGCTGAAGTCCCGCTCACCGCTGCCGTAGCGTTGCAACAGGTCTGCTCCAGTTTCCACCATCGCTGTTTTCCACACCGGACGAATGGATCCTACCTAGGAATAGAAGGGCCGCCAAGAGCACGCTAGGATAGGCGCAAGCCGTTTTCCGGGATCCCCCCTTATGAGCTTGCCCCGTGTGCCCCGAACTCGACCTCGCCCCAAGCTGCGCTCGATCCCTCGCCGCCAAACCGAATCCGCCCTCTATGCCGAAATGCAGCAGCTCACTGTCGAAAAGCAGCGGCTCAACCAAGAGCTAGAGTTTATTCGAGAGCGGCAAGGGCAAATCCACGCGCGACTTCAGGAAATCGAGCAGGCCATGCAACACCTTCAGCAGGAGGCAAAAGCCTTTCGGGATCCCGCTCCTGCCTCTGAACCCGCCCAGCTCAGATCTCGCCCTTCCCGCTTCCCACCCATGACCTTTGAGTACTGAGGGATCCCCTTGGTTAAGTCCCATCACTCTGGAAGATCGGAAAATCCAAAGCCAACCCAAGCAACAAGTTGGGGGATTTTGTAGCCAAATTAACTATTTGCTGCTCGTCTCAAGCCGACCCTAGAATCCAGGCCAGCGAACAGCCATTCTCAAGCTGGCTGCACAGTTACTTAAACTTCCAGGCTTATGACTTCTTCTCCACAGATCTCGCGTCGCCGCCGGTTTTTGTCCTGGGTGCTGGGGTTGTTGCCCACCCTTTTGCTGGGAAGCTCCTCTCCCGCTCTGGCCCGACCCCCCATTCAGATGGGCTACAGCAATTGGGCAGGTTGGTGGCCGTGGGCCATTGGAGAAGAAGAGGGCATTTTCAAGAAAAATGGGGCCAACGTGCAGTTGCGCTGGTTCGATGGCTACATTGAGTCGATGGAAGCCTTTGCCGCCGGACAACTGGATGCCAATACCCAAACCCTGAACGATACGCTCTCCTTCGCGCCGAAATCTGTGAATGGTCAGGTGGTGGTGCTGGTCAACGACAACTCGGCAGGCAACGACAAGATCATCGTCCGGGAAGGGATCAACACCATTGCCGACCTAGTGGGTAAGCGGGTGGCTGTGGAAGAAGGCGTGGTGGGTGACTTTCTGCTGACGCTGGGGCTGGAGCGGGAGGGATTTTCCCGCGACGATGTGATCATTGTGCCCTTGGAAACCGGAGCCGCCGCCGCTGCTTTTGCTGCCGGTCAGGTGGATGCGGTGGGAGCCTTTCCGCCCTTTTGGTTGACAGCCCTGGAGCGCCCTGGAAGCAAGGAGCTGTTCTCTTCGGCGGAGTTCCCAGGGGCCATTCCCGATTTGTTGGTGGTCAGCCAAAAATTGATTGACGAGCAGCCGGATCAGGTGCAGGCTTTGGTGAATAGCTGGTTCGATATTCTGAAGTTCATGGAGGAGAACCCGCAGCGAGCCGACGAAATCATGGCCAGACGTGCCGGTGTCACCCCAGAGGAGCTGCAACTGTTCAAAGATGGCATTCGTTTCTTCACCATAGAAGACAACCTAAAAGCCTTCAGCCCCGGCGAGGGAATGCAGCACATGCCCTATGCGGCCAGACAAATGGTGGACTTCATGGTGAGAGTGGGCTTCATCTCGGAGGGGCCCAAGGATCTGGAGACATTGTTCGATGACCGCTTCGTTCGCGCCTATGCCGAGTCGGTGGGTGTTAGACGGTGAGAGATATCCGGGATCCCTTCATGGGCCACCAGTGAGGTAAGGTACGATGCTGACTGCTCCGGCTGAATCGCCTCCACCCACCCGCCCCAGTCTGCCCCCGACGGTGTTTTGGCGCATTGCCGAAGAGATCCCGCGCCCCTTGGCCTTGCTGCTGACGGCGCTATCGGTGCTGGTGCCTTTCGGCTTGTGGTGGGGCCTATCGGTCTCGGGGTGGGTACCGCCGCGTTTTTTGCCTTCTCCCCCTTCGGTATGGGCGGCCCTGCTGCGCCTGTGGCGAGACGGCCTGCTGTGGAAGGATACCTTGGCCAGCTTCAGTCGGGTTAGCAGCGGTTTTCTGTTGGCAGCAGTGGTGGCGACCCCCATCGGCATTGCCATGGGCACCTTCGCCAGCATCCGCGCCTTGATCGAGCCGATTAGCGGCATCTTTCGCTACATGCCCGCTCCTGCCTTCACCCCGCTGTTGATTATTTACTTGGGTTTGGATGAGGCCCCCAAGATCGGGTTAATTTTCATCGGCACCGTTTTCTTCAACATGCTGATGATCATGGATGCGGTGAAGTTCATTCCCAAAGAGCTGATCGAGGCCACCTACACCTTGGGGGGGCGGCGCTGGCAGGTGTTGCTGCAGGTGATCACTCCATACATCACCCCGAACATTCTCGACACCTTCCGCGTCAACATGGCTGCCTCTTGGAACTTGGTGGTGGTGGCAGAATTGGTGGCCGCCAATGAGGGTTTGGGTAGGCGGATCCAGCTAGCCCAGCGCTTCTTTAGAACCGACGAGATTTTTGCGTGCTTGATTGTGTTGGGGCTGATCGGCTTTCTGCTGGATTGGCTGCTGCGACGCTTGGTACGTTTGACCTGTCGTTGGGCCTTTTTATGAGGTGGTGTCGTGCATTTGGAAGTGGTCGGCCTGAGCAAATCCTTCCCCACCCGTCGTGGACCTATCTTGGCTCTGGATGGGGTGAATTTGCATGTGGAGTCGGGGGAGTTTGTCTGTGTGGTGGGGGCTTCCGGCTCTGGTAAAACCACCCTACTGCGCCTGATTGCCGGGTTGGAGCAGCCTAGCCGAGGATCCATCAGCGTCGATGGGGAGCCGGTGATTGGGCCGGGAGCGGATCGGGGAGTCGTGTTCCAGTCCTACACCCTCTACCCCTGGATGACCGTGGCGGAGAACGTCGGCTTTGGCCTGAAATTGCAGGGGGTAAAACGGCAGGAAAGGGAAGCCCGTGTGGATTATTTTCTGGAGATCGTCGGCCTGGAGCGTTTTGCCAAGGCTCTGCCCAAGCAGCTTTCGGGCGGTATGCAGCAGCGGGTGGCGATTGCGCGAGCTCTGGCGGCCCAACCGAAGATTTTGCTGATGGATGAGCCTTTTGGCGCTTTGGATGTGCAAACCAAGGAGACCATGCAGGAGTTTTTGCTGGATCTCTGGCAGCGCACGCGCACTTCAATCCTGATGATCACCCACGATGTGGAAGAAGCCGTCTTTTTGGCCCAGCGCATCTATGTACTCACGTCCCATCCTGGGCGGGTGAAACGGGAGATCCGAGTTGATTTCCCCAGCCGGCGCGACTACAGCCTCAAGCGCACTTCTTCTTTTCAGGAGGTGAAGGACGAGATCTTGGCTCTCCTGCGAGAACAGAAAGGGATCCCGTTGAGCAACGCTGCGCCCGCAGGCTGATCAGGCAAACACCACCGTCTTGTTGTGGTATACCAGCACCCGATTCTCCAGGTGATACCGCACTGCCCGTGCCAGGACTAGGCGTTCCATGTCGCGGCCTTTGCGGACGAGGTCGGCAACGGTATCGCGGTGGCTGACCCGCACCACATCCTGCTCGATGATCGGCCCTTCGTCCAGGTCTTCGGTGGCATAGTGGGCGGTGGCGCCGATGATTTTCACTCCCCGTTGATGGGCGCGGTGGTAGGGGTTGGCTCCGGCAAAGGCGGGCAGGGTGGAATGGTGAATGTTGATGACCGGCGGGGCTTGGCGGAGCAGCGACCCACTCAAGATCTGCATGTACTTGGCCAACACCACCAGGTCAATTCGATATTCCTGCAGGAGAGCGAGCTGACGGGCTTCGGCTGCGGCTTTGCCCTCTGGAGAAACGGGGATGTGGTAGTAATCGATACCGAAGGAGCGGGCCACCGATTCCAGGTCGGGGTGATTGCTGATGATCAAGGGGATCTCGGCGGGCAGTTCTCCCGCCCTTTGCCGCCAGATCAGATCCAAAAGGCAGTGGCTTTGCTTGCTGGCCCACAACGCAATGCGACGGCGAGTGTCGGAAAAATGCAGTTCCCAGTTGGCTTGGATCCCACGGGCAATGCCTGAAAAGGCGGGGACAATTTCCCCTCGCTCCAGTTGGAAGCCCTGCAAGTCCCACTCGATGCGGCTCAAGAACAGTCCTGCTTCGGGATCCGTATGGTGATCGGCGTGAATGATGTTGCCGCCGTAGCTGTAGATGAAGCTGGAGAGCTTGGCTACCAACCCTTTTTGATCGGGGCAAGATACCAACAGGGTGGCACTGGGCATAGGTGGACAAAAAGCCTCAACCTTCTTACCGTAGGGCTGGGTTTTACTGCGGAGCAAGCCGTTTTCAATCTACCCGGTTGATCGCTTCCAACAGCCAGGAATCCACCGGCTGGCCATCCCAACGCTTTAGGTCGATGCGAATCCACATCGCCGCAGAAGAGCCGGCAGGGGGCAGTTCCTGGTGAAACGAGATCTCATAGTCGGACGGGTTCTGACCATGTTGCCGCAGCCAGGTCTCCACCTTGGCAGGAGCGAAGTAGGACTGCCCTTGCTCGAACAAGCGCGTAATTTCCATGCCGAAGCAAAGGGGGTTAAAGCGGGGCATAGACTAAGCAGCGTCTGCGGTTTGAGCGTCGTCGGCTACGGATGGGACGGGATCCGTCTCTGGGGGGGGCGTATCGGCAACTGACTCGGTGACTGCTGTTCGGGAAACCTTGGGAGGGGCGGCAGCCGTTGTCCCGCGGGTGGCTTTTTCCAGCTCTTGGGCCTCTTTGTTCAGTTGCGCCTCGAACTCTTTGGAAGCGTCCTGCAGGCTGCGCAGGGTTTTGGCCAGCGTGCGACCGATCTCCGGCAGTTTGCGGGGCCCGAAAACCAGAAGAGCCACCGCAAAGATAACCAACATTTCCGGCAGTCCAACACCCAAAAAATTCATGAGCTTTGCAGAGTACGGTTTGCTCGGGATCCCTTCCCTAGACTGACATTTTCTCGCCGCGGACTGCAAGTAACTGCCGGCTCTCCTCATCTATCCGATGGCTCTGGTGTTTTGCTCTCAGCTCATCCAGGCCAACCTCTCCCTGGCCGGCCAAGTCAAAATGGTAGAATTGCATCGTTAATCAATCAATGTCCTTCATTGGCCTAGGCTTGCCCATGCTCCAAACCCTACAAAAGCTCCTTGGGGATCCCAACGATCGGAAGATCCGGCAGTACCGTCCTGTCGTCAAGCTGATCAACTCGCTGGAGATCGAGATCGCCTCTCTTTCGGATGCGGAGCTCAAGGCCAAGACCACGGAGTTTCGCCAGCGCTTAGACAGAGGAGAATCTCTGGATGATCTCTTGCCGGAGGCATTTGCCGTGGTGCGGGAGGCTGCCAAGCGGGTCTTGAACTTGCGCCATTACGACGTACAGCTCATCGGCGGCATGGTGCTGCACGAAGGCCAGATTGCCGAAATGAAAACCGGTGAAGGGAAAACCCTGGTCGCCACCCTGCCCGCCTATCTCAACGGTCTCACCGGGAAAGGGGTTCACATTGTTACCGTCAACGGCTACTTGGCCCGTCGGGACTCGGAGTGGATGGGACAAGTGCATCGTTTCTTGGGCCTGACGGTTGGTCTGGTGCAAGAGGGCATGTCGCCCGAAGAAAAGCGCCGCAGCTATAACTGCGACATCACCTATTGCACCAACAGCGAGCTGGGCTTCGACTACCTGCGGGACAACATGGCCACCGACATCAAAGAGGTGATGCAACGGCCCTTTAACTACTGCATCATCGACGAGGTGGACTCGATCCTGATTGATGAAGCCCGTACTCCCCTGATCATCTCCGGCCAAGTGGCTCGTCCTTCCGAAAAATATCTGCGGGCAGCCCAGGTGGCGCGGGAGCTGATCCGGGATGAACACTATGAGGTGGATGAAAAAGCCCGCAACGTCATCCTTACCGACGAGGGGTTTGAAGCCGCCGAGCGGTTGCTGGGAGTCTCTGACCTGTTTGATCCCAAGGATCCCTGGGCGCACTTTGTCTTCAACGCCGTGAAGGCCAAAGAGCTCTTCATCAAGGATGTCCACTACATCGTCCGCAACCAAGAGGTGGTGATCGTGGACGAGTTCACCGGGCGGGTGCTCCCCGGTCGTCGCTGGTCCGATGGGCTGCACCAGGCAGTGGAGGCCAAGGAGGGGGTGCCGATTCAAAGCGAGAGCCAAACCCTGGCCACCATCACCTACCAAAACCTTTTTCTGCTTTATCCCAAGCTCTCTGGCATGACGGGCACGGCCCGCACCGAGGAGGCCGAGTTCGGCAAAACCTACAACCTAGAAGTCACGGTGATCCCCACCAACCGACCCATCCGCCGCAAAGATGCCCCCGACTTGGTGTACAAGACCGAAAGGGGCAAGTGGCAGGCGGTTGCCGAGGAAATTGCCCAGATGCATGAGCGGGGGCGACCGGTACTGGTGGGGACAACCAGCGTGGAGAAATCCGAGCGCCTCTCGGCCATGCTCAAGGAAATGGGGATCCCTCACAACCTCCTCAACGCCAAGCCGGAAAACGTGGAGCGGGAGGCGGAGATCATTGCCCAGGCGGGGCGAAAAGGTGCCGTAACCATTGCTACCAACATGGCCGGGCGAGGCACGGACATCATCCTGGGAGGCAATGCGGAGTACATGGCTCGCCTCAAGCTGCGGGAACGGTTGATGCCCAAGCTGGCCCAATTGGACGCCGACAACCCCTTGGGATCCGTTCAGATGCTAGGACGGGGAGGCGGCCAAGGATTTGGTGGGACAACACCCAAGCCGAAAAAATCCTGGACGGTGGTCTCCCCCAATTTTTACCCCTGTGAGCTGTCGGCCCGCACCAGCCAAGCCTTGGACGAAGTGGTGGCGGCAGCGGTGACCAAGTACGGGTTGAACCGTCTGCCGGAGCTGGTGGTGGAAGATCTTATTGCGGTGGCGTCGGAGAAAGCGCCGGTGCAGGATCCGCTGATTTTGCAACTGCGGGAGGTTTACAACAGCATCAAAGCCGAGTACGAAAAAATTACCGAGGCCGAGCACGAAGAGGTGGTGAGGCTGGGGGGCCTGCACGTGATCGGTACGGAGCGCCATGAATCCCGCCGCATCGACAACCAGTTGCGGGGCCGTGCCGGGCGGCAAGGGGATCCCGGCTCTTCGCGGTTTTTCCTCAGCTTGGAAGACAACCTGCTCAAGATTTTCGGTGGCGACCGGGTAGCCAAGCTCATGGACATGTTCCGGGTGGAAGAGGACATGCCCATTGAGCACCCGTTGCTCAGCAGCAGCCTGGAGAACGCGCAGAGAAAAGTGGAAGTGTACTACTTCGACATGCGCAAGCAGGTGTTCGAGTATGACGAGGTGATGAACAACCAGCGGCGGGCCATCTACTCGGAGCGGCGGCGCATCTTGGAGGGGGAGAACCTCAAGACCAAGATCCTCGACTACGTGCGCAAAACCGTCGGCGAGATTGTGCGGGCTCATGTCAACCCGGAGCTGCCCCCGGAAGAGTGGGAAATCGACAAGCTGACTGCCAAGATGCAGGAGTTTGTGCCGCTCTTGAAGCAGAACCTCAAGGTTGAGGATCTGCGGGATCTCTCCTACGAGCAGATCTTGGACTACCTGATCAAGCAGGCAGAGCTGGCCTATGAGGCCAAAGAGGCTTTTCTGGATACCTTTGAGCCCGGTTTGATGCGCAAGGCAGAGCGCTTTTTCCTGTTGCAACAGGTGGACACCCTCTGGCGGGAACACCTGCAGCAGATGGAGGCGCTGCGGGAAGCTGTGGGCCTGCGAGGCTACGGTCAGAAGGATCCCCTGATCGAGTACAAGAACGAGGGCTACGAGCTGTTCCTGGAGATGATGGACAACATCCGCCGCAACACGGTGTACAACCTATTCATCTTTACTCCCCAAATTGTGCAAGTGCCCCAGGCATCGCGACCGGCTCCGGCACCCACTGCGGCTGCCAGCCCTGATCCCAGCTCTGCTTCAGGGGTGGTGGAAGCCGATTTCACGGAAGAATAATTGGCGTAGAGAGAAGTCAGCGGGGGAGGAGGATCTGTCGTAATGCCTCTTTCAGTTGTGGGTACTGGAAGGTAAAGCCCATCTGCAAAGCCGCTTGCGGGATCACTTTCTGCCCCGTCAAAACCACTTGAGCTGCCTCGCCCAACAGCAGTTCCAACGCCAGCTCCGGCACAGGCAACCAAGAGGGGCGACCCAAGACCTGGCCTAAGGTTCGGCAAAACTCTTCCATCTGCACCGGGTTGGGAGCGGTGGCGTTGAACACTCCGGATCCCTGCTCCAGCAGGAAGCAGACCAAGCTCACCCAATCCTCGCGGTGGATCCAAGACAGCCATTGTTTGCCGGAGCCGATCGTTCCGCCGATAAAGAACTGAAAGGGGGCCAGCATCTGCCCCAGCGCTCCTCCATCCGGCCCCAACACAATCCCCGTGCGCAGGATGGCCAAACGGATCCCCAATTCCTCAACCGGCCGGGCGGCAGCTTCCCAAGCTTGACAGACTTCTGCCAGAAAATCTTGGGCCGGGGGATCCGTCTCCGTCAGGGGATCCCCTTCTGGATGGGATCCGTAGTAACCCACCGCCGAGCTGCTGATCATCACCTGGGGCTTTTGGTTGAGGGAGGCGAGGGCTTGGACAAGGGCCTGGGTGGTTTCCACACGGCTACGACGGATTTCTTTTTTCTTGGTCTCTGTCCAGCGAGAAGAAGCCAAAGGCTCTCCGGCCAAGTTGACAATCCCCTCGTACCCTTCCAGGGCGGCTGCCCAGGCTTGCGGTTGGTAGGGATCGTAGGGCAGCAGCTTGAGGTTGGGGGATTCCCCCAAAATGCGGCGGGCCTGCTCCAGGCGGCGGGTCAAGACCAAAACCTGATCCCCTTGCTCCAGCAGACGGGCCACCAAGCGACGCCCGATAAAACCACTTCCACCCGTGATGACAATGCGCATGATGTGGATCCGACTTGCATCTGCACAAGCCCTGTGCCGCCCTTGTCCTTTGAACGGTGCAGAGCCTTTCCGCTATTCGAACCTCTAGCCTAGCGCGTTTCCTGCCCCGCGTTGGCCATTGCCTGGGATCCCGCCATCCGTTTGCTGAGCTTGGCGAAGTGGCAGAGCCCAAGAAAGCCCAAGAATAAAAATGTTTTGCGGCAAAGCGTAAACTACCCGACTCCGACCGCTAAGCGGTACGGAGCGGGCTTTCAGCAGCCCTGAGCCTGCTTTGCTCTACCAGAGAACAAAACAGGCCCGAACCTCTAGGCTGGTTTACGACAGCCCCCAAAAGCGCAATCACATTCGCACCATTAAAGTCCGCATCCCCTTCCCATCCACAGTGTCCACACTTGAACGACTTACCACTGCGGTAGGATTGCGCAGGGTCGGGATGGATGTGCAGGCACTTGTGGCAGGTCTGGCTGGTGTAGGCGGGCGGCACCAGCACCACAGTCACCCCCGCAACTCTCGCCTTGTATTCCAGAAACTGCCTCAGTTGGTAGAACGCCCAACTGTTGGCCCGCCTACGCTCTGTCTTGCTGCGTGGCTGTTGATTGACCCTTTCCCGGATCCCCGTCAGGTCTTCCAGAGCGATAGCGCTGTTGGTAGCTTTTGCCCTAGAGACAACGGCTTTGGAGATGCGATGATTGACCCACGTTTGAAAGCGTCTCTCCTTGCCAGACAGCCGTTGCAGCAGTTGACGGCATCTGCGCCGCGAACTGCGTGTGCCCTTACTGGCTTTGCGTTGGAGTGCCGCCCTCAATCGGGAGTAGTGGTCTCGAACTCGGCTCAACTGCTGTCCATTCCAGTTGTCCCCTTCTGAGGTATGAGCGATATCCGTCCTTCCAAAGTCCACCCCGATCACCTTGTCGGCATCTTGTTGCTTGGGTGGCTTCTCCTCTACGCAAATCTGGATGTAATAGGAGCCGTCCTCCCGCTTGACCAGGGTGGCGGCTTTGGGGTTGGAACCAGCCAGTATTCCACGCTGGTAGTTGCCAATGGCCAGTCCAAAGCGCTCTCGCCCTTCCACCGTGGTCAGCGACACCGTCCAGTCTTTCTCGCGGAACGAGAAGATACGTGCGTCGTAGGTAACGAACCTACGCTTGAACTCTTTAACTGGACGGTTGTGCTGTCTCGCCACTTTGCGAGCGCCTGCCACCCGTCTGCAG